>NZ_SOGI01000025.1:0-32462 GCF_004403385.1 Cryobacterium sp. TMT4-31 | reverse complement strand
CGGACGGGTTGGGGAACTAGACAGCTCCACCCTCCACCGGAGGTCTTCGTCATTTCAAGACGTCACACATCAACCAACGTCCCTGGGCAGTACAGCTAGCCGGCGCTCAACGGCCGCGTTCGTACAGGCTCAGATTGAGGGTCTCCCCGGCCCGCGCCATTCCATAGCCTCGCATCGGGTTCAGCCAGAGAATGTCGTGCTCGGTGATGCCGAACCGGATGGCGATGGTCTCCAGCGCGTCGAGGGGTGCCACGACGTAGGCCGACGGGTTGCCGGCGCTGTCGTAGTGCACCTCGCCCCTGGCCAGGTCCCCAGCGCCGGCGTCCGTCACGGTCAGGTCGGGGTCTTGGTCGGGCAGAGTCCAGGTGAGCGGGGCAGTGGCCAGCGCACGACCGAGAGTGCCGATGCCGTCGACCCGTTCCCAGATCACGGCCGTGCGCATCCAGCTGGGGTCCGTGGTCACCATCTCGGTGTCGTAGCCGAGGTCGAAGGTCTGCGTCGTGGCCGTGGTGACCTCGCTGTCGCCCAGGTAGCTCGTCGCGACCCTGAATTCACCGCTGGTCGCGTTGCCGTCGAGGGCATTCAGCTCGAGGATGGTGGTGTTCGCCACCGGGCCGACGTCGAGGTCGAGCAGGCTCACCATCAACCGACCGTTGTGCGTGGACACCTCGATCGTGCCCTGCACCTCGGGGCGGGGCGCGGTGGTGCCGCTACCGTCGACGAACCCTGTGAAGGTGCCCGTCGCGACGACGATGCCGGGGGCCAGGCCGCGCCGATCGGCAGCGGCGCCGGGCGTGGGAGTGGCGGTCGGCTCGCGCACACCGACTGCCGTGCATCCGCTCAACATCGCCACGGTCAGCAGCGCAGCCGCGACCCGGCCTGTTTTGATCGTCATCATCAACCCCCGCTGCAATCTAGCAGCGCACCCGCCGCGAATTGCGCAGATCATCGACACCTGAAATCGTAGGTACCGGGGAATGTGAGAGACGGCAGCACGCTGGGGGGAGCGCGATCATGCAACGTGAGAAGAGGGCTGACCGGTCGATCGACGACTGCGTCAGTGAGTCCACGTCATCGTCGGCGGTGCTCGTGCGCCTCCTGCCCGACTACGCCGGCACGGTGCTCTGGTGCCCGCACCCCGTCGCGTACGCTGCCACGCAGCTCGATGCCGCCCTGGTCACCGATCTGATCCGCTGGGAGATCGACTACTACGACGCGCTGACCGAGGACTTCGGCTGGCGCACCCCGGAGCTGGCCGCCGAGTTCACCGCCACCGGCATCCGCCTGGCGATGCGGTTGGCCGTGCAGCTGGGGTCGGGTTTCGACATCGAGTTCGCATCCTACGAGGCCGGGGTGGCCACCCGCCGCTTCCGCAGCGAGTGCCCGGCCGACAACCCGCGTGCCACCGCGGCGTTCACCCTGCTGGCCCGGAGCGCCGCGTGACGCTGCGGCTGCCCGTTGTGCCCGGCGACGGCGTCACCCTCCGTGCCTTCAGGGCCACGGATGCGCCGCTGATCCAAGAGGCATCGGGGGACGAGCTGATTCCGCTGATCACCAGCGTGCCTGCCACCAATGATCACGCTGCCGCGCTGGCCTTCATCGACCGGCAGCACGAACGGTCCCGCACCGGGGAGGGCTACTCGTTCGCCATCGCCGATCCGGCCGACCGGGCCGTCGGCCAGATCGGACTCTGGCCGCGCGTCGACCCCGGCTCCGCCAGCGTGGGCTACTGGATCCGCCCCACCGCCCGCCGTCAGGGCCACGCGGCCGCGGCGCTCGGAGCGCTGGTCGACTGGGCCGGCACCCTGCCGGCGCTGGCGCGGCTCGAACTCTACGTGGAGCCCTGGAACATGGGCTCCGCCCGCACCGCCGAGCGTGCCGGTTTCGAGCGCGCCGAGCTGATGCCGGCCTGGCGGTCTGTGGGCGGAACACCCCGGGACATGGTGCGGTATGCACTCCTGCTGCACTGACTTCAACAGCGCGGTAGCCTGAGCCCCAACGGCGAGAGATTGCGGGGCACGGGTTGTTGGAATCGTTTTGGACGTGGGTCGTCATCATCCTGGTCGCCCTCGTTTTTTCCGTCGCCATCGGATTCGCCACCCGCTCCCTGCTCGGCACCACGGTGGGCTGGCTGCGCACCTTCCTGGTGGGCCTGCTGGTCTTCGTCGGGTGCTGGCCGTTCGCCTACTTCGTCTCGATTCAGGCCCAGGTGATCGCCGCCGACGGCACGCCCACGGTGCCGATCGTGGTCGTGCTGCTCTTCGTGGCCCTCGCGTTCGGCTGGGTCTTCGCGCTCGGCATGGCCATGCTGGTGGCCACCGAGGCGCTCTGGCCCACCACGGCCGCCAACCCGATCGACGCCTTCCGGGCGGCCCTGCACCGGCGCCGGCGCACCAAGCGTTACCTGCAGATCCTCACGCTGCTCTCCAAACACGGTATCGGCTGGATCCTCAACGAGAGGCCGGGCGGCGCTCCCCGCGAAGGTAAGAAGGGCGGGCGCACCCCGGATGCCCTCGTCTCGGCCATCAACGAGGCCGGTGTCACCTTCGTGAAACTCGGCCAGTTGCTCTCCACCCGGCGCGACCTGTTGCCGGCCAGCTACACCCGGGCGCTCGCCTCGCTGCAGTCCGGCGCGGCGACGCTGCCGTGGCCGGCTATCCGTCAGGTGATCGAGGCCGAGATCGGCGGCCCGCTGGAGACCGTGTTCAGTCAGGTCGACGCACTGCCGCTCGCGGCGGCATCCGTCGCTCAGGTACACGCCGGAACCCTGCTGGACGGCACCCGAGTGGTGCTCAAGGTGCAACGACCGGCCGCGGCGGCTCAGGTCGCCGCGGACATCGACATCATCGTCAGGCTCGCGCAGCGCATTGAGAACCAGACCAGCTGGGGGCGCGACTTCGGCGTGGTGACCCTGGCCGAGGGCTTCGGCCGGTCGCTGCGAGACGAGCTGGACTACCGCATCGAGTTCAGCAGCACCCAACAGATCGGCAGCGTGGTGGCGTCGTCGGCGGAGAACGAGGTTCTCGTGGTGCCCCGCGTGTACGCCGAGGCCAGCTCCCGCCGGTTGCTGACCATGGACCTCATCGACGGTCTCCCGCTGAACGCCGCGGGCGAGCGGTTGAGCCGGATGGACCCCGAGGATCGTGGGGCGCTCGCCGCGGCCCTGCTGGATGCGGTTCTCGAGCAGGTGATCGTGACGGGCATCTTCCACGCCGACCTGCACCCCGGCAATCTGATGCTGCGGGCCGACGGCATGCTGGGCATGATCGACTTCGGCAACGTGGGCGTGCTGGAGCGCAGCATGCGGGAGGGCCTGGTGACGCTGCTGCTCGCGGCGACGAACGACGACGATATCGCCACGACGGATGCCCTGATGCTGGTGGTGGAGGCGCCGCCGGATGCCGACATCCTCTCGCTGCAACGCGACCTGGGCCGCGTGCTGACGTTGAACCGGCACAGCGCCAACGGCTCGATCTTCGCCGCGATGCTCGACACCATCCGCGACCACCACCTGGCCGTGCCGACCTCGCTGGGCCAGGCACTGCGGTCCCTGATCACCCTGGAACGCTGCCTGGACATCCTCGACCCCGACTTCGACATGGTGGAAACGGCGCTGGCCAGGGTGCCGCATTTTCTGCGGCGGCTCGTCACTCCCAAGAGCCTTCTCGGTTCGCTCCAGGCGCAGGCCGCCGTGTTGCAGGCCACGGCGCGTCGGCTGCCGCGTCGGCTGGAGACCATCAGCTCTTCCCTGGCCAAGGGCACCTTCAGCCTGCGCATCCGCGCCTTCGCCGAGCCCGATGACAGGTGGTGGATCGGCTCGGTCGTCACCGAAGCCATTGGAGTACTGATCGGCATCACCGCCGTCAGCCTGGGCATCGTGCTGGTGGTCTCCGACACCGGTCCTGACCTCGTGGCGGGCGTGCGGCTGTTCGCTTTCCTCGGTGCCTCGATCGGCCTCGTCGGGTTCATCCTGCTCATCCGGGCCCTGCGCCAGCTGTTCCTGCGTCGGCCGCACCCCTGACCTAGCCCGCGGCCCGCTGCCGGAACGCGATGGTATTCATCCGGTTGCCGCAGCGGATGCTGCAGAACCGCTTCGAGCCGTTGCGGGAGAGATCCACCAGAACGCCGGCGCAGTCCTGAGCCGCGCAGGCGCGCAGCCGGCCGGTCTCGTCGGTGCGGATCACATCGACCAAGGCCAGGGCCACCTCCACCCGGATGCGTTCGGCCAGCGGGGCAGCCGGGTCGGTGGCGTGCAGGTGCCAGTCGAGTCCGTCGTGGCGCATCAACCGGGGCAGGGCCCTGGCGCTTCGCAACATGGCGTTCAGCTCCACGGCCGCGTCGTCGCGGCCGAGGAGCCAGATGTGGCGCAACAGCTCACGGGTGGCGCGCACCTCGGCCAGTTCGGCCTCGGTCCCATCGAGGCGGCCGGAGAACCGGTGGGCCACAAAGAGCGCCGTCAATTGGACGGGCGTGACGAGCTCGTCGAGACCGCTTTTGGTGGCGCCGGCGACGGTATTGGCGAGGTCGACCGTGAACGCCAGACTCGCCTCGGTGTCAGGGGCAAAATGCAAATTGACTCCTTACTCACGACCACACTATCTTCATGATCAACACCCCTTCAATTCCGTCGTCTGTCTGTCTGTGTGGAGCCCCATGACGCGCCCGTCCACCTCGCTCGGCCTGGTCATCGCCCTCATCGCCGCGGCCACCTTCGGCCTCTCCGGCGCCCTGGCCAAGCCGCTGCTCGAGAGTGGCTGGAGTCCCGCCGCGGCCGTGACCCTGCGGGTACTCATCGGCGGCATCGTGCTCGCCCCGGTGGCCGTCATCGCGCTACACGGCCGCTGGGCGACGCTCTGGCGTGCCCGGTGGCGGGTGCTCGCGATGGCGGTCATCGGCGTGGCCGGCACCCAGCTCGCCTATTTCGCTGCGATCGAACGTATCCCGGTCGGCACCGCGGTGCTCATCGAATACATGGCCCCGCTGCTGCTCGTCGTCTGGGCCTGGGCGTGCAGCCGGCGGATGCCCAAGCGCGTCGTGCTCGTCGGCTCGATCGTAGCGCTGGCCGGCCTGATCCTCGTGGTGAACCCGACCGGGTCGGTGCGGCTGGACGTGCTCGGCCTCACTCTGGCGCTGACCGCCATGGTGGGCTGCGCCATCTACTACCTCGTGGCGGCGCAGCCCAGCGAGGGGTTGCCGGCCGTGGCGCTGGCCGGATTCGGTCTGCTGCTCGGCGGCGTGCTGCTGGGTGCCGTGGGGCTGAGCGGCCTGGTGCCCTTCACCACCTCCACCGCGGATGTGGCGATGTTCGGCGGAACGGTGCCGTGGTGGCTGCCGCTCATCATCATCGGCGTGGTGGCCACGGCCATCGCCTACTCCACCAGCATCGCCGCGAGCGAAATGCTCGGCTCCAGGCTCGCCTCGTTCGTAGGTCTACTCGAGGTGGTGGCCGCCACCTTCTACGCCTGGCTCCTGCTGGGCGAACAGCTCACCGGTCCGCAGTTGGTCGGCGGGCTGCTGATCCTGATCGGTATCGGCTTCGTGCGCTCCGAGAAGACGGATGCCGCGCTCGAGCCGGCGTCCGTTCCCCTGCTCGAGAGCAACCGACCCTAGCGGGCGACCACCGGCTCGGTCTCGGCGGCGAGGTGCGCGTTGGACAGGGACAGGCCGTGGCCCATCCGGCGGAAGAGCAGCGCCGCGATGATGCCGCCGACGGCGAAGAAACCGGCGCCCCACCAGTACGCGACGGCGTAGCTGGTCACCGCGGCCTGTGCGGCCACCTCGGCCGTGGCGGGCAGGTGCGAGGCCACATAGTCGGCCGCCGCGGTGGCCGCCAGGGTGTTCAGCAGGGCCGTGCCGATCGAGCCACCGACCTGCTGGCTGGTGTTCACCATCGCCGACGCGACGCCGGCGAACTGGCGGTCGACGCCGAGGGTGGCGGTCTGCATCGAGGCGGGCATGATCGAGCCCATCGCGAAGCCGAGAATCATCAGCGCCGGCAACACATTGGCCGCATAGGTGCTGTCGAGGTTGAGATTGGTGAGCAGGATCATGCCGGTCGCACCCAGTGCCATGCCGAACGGCACCATGACCTTGGGGCCGAATCGCGGCACGAAGATGTTCGTCGACAGCTGCGCAGCGAGCACGAGCATCGCGATCATCGGCAGGAACGAGAAACCGGTCTGCATTGGTGTGAAGCCGAGCGACGTCTGCAGGTAATACGTGACGAACAGGAAGATGCCGAACATGCCCGCACCGGCGATCATCACCGAGAGGTAGGCGGCACCGCGGTTGCGGTCGAACACGATCTGCAGCGGCAGCAGCGGATGCGCGGCCTCGCGCTGCCAGAGCACAAACGCGACGAGCAGCACCACGGCGCCCGCGAGCATGCCCCAGGTCAGCGGCGAGTCCCAGCCATCCGTCTCGGCGTTGGAAAAGCCGAAGACCAGGCCGAACAGTGCGGCCGAGACCAGGATCGTGCCGGGGATGTCGAGCTTGGGCCGCGGGCCGGTGCGCTGCAGGTGGTCGACGAAGATCGCGGCGCCGATGACCCCGACAATGGCGATGACCACGTTGATGTAGAGGTTCCAGCGCCAGTCGAAGTACTCGGTGAGAAAGCCACCGAGCAGCAGTCCGACGGCGCCGCCGGCACCGGCGATCGCGCCGAAGACGCCGAAGGCCCGCGCCCGCTCCTTGGGGATGGTGAAGGTCGTGGTGAGCACGGCCAGGGCCGTCGGGGCCAGCAGTGCGCCGAATGCGCCCTGCAGGGCCCGGGCGGCGACCAGCCAGCCGAAGCTTCCGGCCGCGCCGCCGAGCGCGGAGGCGATCGCGAAGCCGATCAGGCCGATGATGAAGGTGCGCTTGCGCCCGATCAAGTCGGAGAGCCGGCCACCCAGCAGCAGCAGGCTGGCGAAGGCGAGCGAGTACGCGGTGACGATCCACTGGCGGTCGCCGTTGGAGAAGCCGAGGTCGGCCTGGGCGGAGGGGAGGGCAATGTTCACGACCGTGGAGTCGAGCACGACCATGAGCTGGGCGAGGGCGACCACGCTGAGGGTCCACCACCGGCGGGAACTGGGCACATTGGTTCGAGACATAAACGCGACTCTATACGATACTGTGGAGTTCCGGATCTTAACAGTTCCTGAATTTACGCCCCGGTAACATGTGGAGGCATACAGGATTGATCCGTCACCGAAAAGGAGGTCGACGCAATGACGCAGCTCGAACCCGCCGGGGCGGCCGAGACTACCGCGGCCGAGACCAAACTGGGTCGCAAGCGTGACCACACCCGTGACCCGGAGATCTTGGCCGCGGCGCTCGAGGTGCTCGCCGAGACCGGCTTCGACGGCATGACCATCGACATGGTCGCCACCAGGGCCAAGGCCGGCAAGGCCACGCTGTACCGGCGCTGGCCCTCGAAAAACGAACTCGTCATCGACGCCGTCGCCTGCATGAAGCAGGGCGACCTGGATCAGGCCAGCCTGCCCGACACCGGAACCCTGCGCGGAGACTTCGTGGCGATGATCAAGCCACGCTCCATCGAAGACGGCGAGAAGAAGATGCAGATCATGGCCGGGCTGATGTCGATGCTCTCGGCGACGCCCGAGATGGCCGACGCGGCGAACAACGCCATCGTCAAACCGCGGGCGGCGGCCAACCGATTCCTCATGCAGCGGGCCATCGACCGCGGCGAGATTTCGCCCGAGTGCGACATCGACACCCTCTGCCTGGTCACCCCGTCGATGGCCGCCTACCGCACCCTCATCGAACGCAAGCCCGTTGACCGGGACTTCCTCATCACGCTCATCGACGGGGTGCTGCTGCCGGCGCTCGGCCTGCGCGGCGATACCGCACCGGCTGGGCGCGGTAAGGTTGCGCCACCGGCCTCGTAGCCGGCGGAGTTCCATCTCGACGAAGAGAGCGTGTCATGTCCGGCAAGTATGAATTGACTGCAGACCGATCCGGTGGCTATGTCTTCAAGCTCAAGACCCACAGCGGTGAAGTGCTGATGACCTCGGAGAGCTACCAGACCAAAGCAGCCGCGCTCAAGGGCATCGAAGTCGTCAAGGCCGACGCCAAGGGCAAGGTCGTCGATCTCACCGAGCCGCAGTAGTGGCCTAGAGCTCGGCGTCGGCCACGGCGAAGGTGTCGCAGGCCTCTGCCCCGTTGGTGTAGCCCGTCTGGAACCACCTCTGGCGCATCTCGCTGGAGCCGTGCGTCCAGGTCTCCGGGTTCACCTGGCCCTGGGCCTTCTCCTGGATGCGGTCGTCTCCGATGGCGGACGCCGCGTTGAGCGCATCCGCGATCTGGGCGTCGGTGATCGGTTCGAGCAGGCGGGTGCCGTCGGCATCCGTGGTCTCGGCCGCTGAGCCGAGCCAGGCGCCCGCGAAGCAGTCGGCCTGCACCTCGACGCGGACGGCGTCGGAGCTGGGGCCGGCCTCGGACGTGTCAGTGCTGGCGAACGTGCCGGCGCGGTTCTGGATATGGTGGCCCCACTCGTGTCCGACGACGTAGAGCTGGGACAGCGGACCCGCCGTGGCGTCGAACTCGGTGCGCAGTGTGTCGTAGAACGCGGTGTCGAGGTAGATCTGCTGGTCGGCCGGGCAGTAGAACGGCCCGACGGCGCTCGTGGCTGCGCCGCAGCCGGTGTCCACCCCGCCGGAGAACAGCTGGATGACGGGCGAGGAGTAACTGATCCCCATGGCGGGCGCCTGCTCGGCCCAGTAGTCCTCGAGCGAGTCGCGGGTGAAACCCACCCGGCATTCCACGTCCGCGTTGGCGTCGGCGCCGAAGTCACAATTCGTCAGCGCAGTGGTGTCACCCTCGTCGCCGCCACCGGCCGTGCCGCCGCCCAGCAAGCCGGACAGGTCCACCCCGAGCAGCTGGGAGAGCAGCACGATGGCGACGAGGCCCAGGCCTCCACCGCCGACGGCGAGGCCGGTGCGGCGGCCCGATTTGCGCACACCCTGGCCGGAGTACTTGGCGTCGTCGTTAAAAGTCATTCCTCGACCATAAATGATTGCTGGCGCCTGTCGTGCCCGCCTGCCACACTGCGGTTATGAGAATCTCGGGGCTCCTCGTGCTCGCCGGCGTCACCGTCACCCTGCTCACCGTCGGCGGATGCGCCGGCAGTGACGCGCGGGGGCCTCGGTCCTCCGCGGTCCCGGGGCAGTTTCCCCGCCCTGCGGCCGCCGGTGATGTCCTCGCGCAGGCCACGGTTCTGCAGAAGGACGGCGAGGCCCCTCAACTCTGCTTGGGCGCGGTCGCCCAGTCACTCCCGCCCCAGTGCGGCGGACCACCAATCCTCGGCTGGGACTGGGCGACTGCCGACCAGTCCGAGACGCAATCCGGCGTCACCTGGGGCAGCTACGCCGTCACCGGAACCTGGGACGCCGCCGCGTTCACGGTCACCCAGCCGCCCATCCCGCTGTCACTCTATGACCCGCTCGCCCAGATCGATCCCCGGCTCGACGAGGCCACCCCCGGCCCGAGCGAGGAGAGCACCCTGCTGCGCCTGCAGGACGAGTTGAACGCCGCCGAATACAACCCGGCCACAGCCTCGGACTGGTCCGAGATGCCGATTCTCTCCAACTGGACCCAAAACGGCTACCTCTGGATTTCGGTCATCTACGACGACGGTTCGATCCAGCGGTTCTTCGACGACCAGTGGGGTGCGGGCGTGGTCGCCGTGCAGTCCGCCCTGACTGACGCCGAGTGATCATCCGGCCGCCGTAGGATCGGTTCATGGCCCTCCTTCACCAAGCTGACATCACCCCGACGAAGATCGACATGCTCAGCCGCTGGGCGCCCACCCAGCCCTGGTTCGTCGGCGATGCCGGCGGGAGCGTGACGAACCTCGCCGCCTACAGGTTCGACGATCCGGACGGACAGGTCGGCATCGAGACCATCCTCATCACGGCCGGCGCCGGCCCGGTACTGCAGATTCCCGTCACCTACCGGGACGCCCCGCTCGCCGGCGCTGAGACCTCACTCATCACCACCATGCAGCACTCGGTGCTGGGGGAGCGGTGGGTCTACGACGCCACCGGCGACCCGGCCTACCTCGCGGCCGTCGCTACCGCCGCGATCACCGGAGGCCACCAGGCCGAACTCACCATCGAGATCGACGGGCAGATGGTGGTGCGTGAGCCCACCGCCGTCGTCGCAGGCAGCGGCACGCCCGGCGGTGCCGCCGTGACACCGCCCACGGTGGCCGAGATCAGCATCCGGCAGGAGCCCGGCGCCACCGTCGTGACTGCCGGTACGCTGCGGATAATCGTGGCACGGGTACTCGGCGACGACGACGTCCTGGCGAACCAGGCTCCGGATTCGGCCCATGAGGTGCTCGCCGGAACGTGGTCGGATCAGCCCACCCTGCGCGCCCTGGTCCTCGTCGCCACCCCGGCGTAACACAGCGGTGACCTGGCGCGCGGGCCGGTACCGTGCAGGTATGCCGACGGATGCCGCCCCCAGCCTGGTCGCCGTTCCTTCGGGGACCGTGACCATGACGGATTCGCGCACCCGCCGCAGCTGGAGCGCCGATGTCGCCGCGATCGAGATCGCAGCCTATCCGCTGACCCAGGAGGAGTACGCCCAGGTCACCGGTCTTCGGCCTGCCGCGACCCTGGGCGCACGGCTGCCCGTCGAGGGAGTGTCGTGGTGGGACGCGATCCGCTTCTGCAACGCCCTATCGGAGCGGGCCGGCCTCACCCCGGTGTATCGGCTGGGCGCCGACGAAGCCATCGTTTGGGACCCCGCAGCGGAGGGCTACAGGCTGCCGACCGAGGCGGAATGGGAGCACTCCTGCCGTGCCGGAACCGCCGGACCTCGCTACGGGGACCTCGACGAGATCGCCTGGTACCGCGGCAACTCAGACGAACACCCGCACGACGTCGGCGGCAAGCAGCCGAACGCCTGGGGTCTGTACGACACGTTGGGCAGTGTCTGGGAGTGGTGCTGGGACTTCGCCGACCCCGAGCGGTACGGCACCTACCGCGCGCTGCGCGGCGGCGGCTGGTTCGACCAGCACTGGAGCTGCCGTGCTTCCGTGCGGCGGGGCAGCTACCCGGGCCTCCAGATCGACGACGTCGGTTTCCGGATCGCCCGGAACTCCTGATCGGCCTGGTCGACTGGCGACGGTAGGCATGCGAGGCTTAGCTCACCTATGGACGACGACGGATTCGATTTCGACGAGCCCGGCCCGCTCTGCCCGGCCTGCGGCATCGAGATGAGCCCCGACGGCGTCGACACGGCCGAGGGTCTCGAGTCCTGCCACCGCTGCCCGCGTTGCAAGCTCGCGATCGTCGTGCCGGGTCTCTGGCCCAACTGATCCGCCGTTCACCGCCGGGCCGGGTGTAGTTCACGGCGATGTAACAGGATGGGCCCCTGCGATGGTGGGCTTTGTCGTGATCGGAGAGGTCGCTGCGCTAGGCCTCCTCCCCGCGCTTGGCGCATTCACCCTGGCTATCGGGGCGCAGGTGGCGTCTCGCCGACGCTGAGCGGTGTGGTCACTCCCCGGCGCAGCGCGTGCACGATCGTCGCACGGGCATCGCCGCCGATCGTCGTGGGCAGCAACGGGTACACATGCAGCTGCCCCACGGCCTCGTGGAAATCCAGGTCAACCCCCGCTGCTGCGGCCTTACCGACGAGTAGGTGCGCATCCGGATTCAGCACGTCCCTGGAGCCGCTGAACAGGGTGAGCGGTCCCAGCCCGGCCAGGTCGCCCATCAACGGACTCACCACGGGGTCCAGGATGTCCCGGTCGCCCTTCCAGAGGCGGGCCAGAACTTCTCCGCCGGGAGTGGCGAGCCAGGGGTCGCTCGGCTGCACGGCCGGTATGCGCGGGTTGCTCCAGCTGAGATCGAGGGCGGGTGAGACCAAGACGGTCTGGGGGAGCGTGATGCCGTGCTCATCCCGCAGTGCGAGCGCGGTGGACAGGGCAATCTGGCCGCCGGCGGAATCCCCGGCGATGCAGGTGGCGCCGTACCAATGCAGGTTGTCCAGCACGAGGTCGACGATTCCGGCGGCCACGACGGCTGCGGTCCCGAAGGGCACGAGTGGGTAGATCGGCACCGTGACGACGGTGTTCGCCTCCGCGGCGATCTGGGCGGCCAGATGCCAGTGCTGCCCAGCGATCTGATTCAGCCAGCCGCCGCCGTGCACGTACACCACACTTCCGGTCGGGGTGCTGCCGAAGGGGGTGATGGTGTAGACCGGCCAGCCCCGATTGGAAACGTCTATCCGTACATCTCGGCGCATTCTGCTCGGTGGCCCGTATGGGGTCGGCCGGAGTTCGAGCTCGCGCACCCGGCGGCGCGCCCCGTCGGCCGTGGCGAACACGCGGTTCGCGCGCATGAGACGCAGAGCGGGGGCGATGAGGCTGCTCGGAACGGTGACCATGCCATCCATTCTGCATGCCACACTGAAAAGGAGACCTGCACCAGGCGAAGGGACCTCCCATGACCGACAGCACCGGGTACCCGCCCGAACCCTGGTATCTCGGCGGTTCCCTGAACGTGTCGGTGTTCCTCGTACCGGCGGCCGGCCTGCCTGCCGGGTTCGAGCCGCCGAGCGGGCGGCGCGCGCTGCGTCTGGGTTCACGGGTCGTCGTGGGGGTCGGCGCTGTGCGTTATCTGCCCGGCGGGGTGCTCGATTAGGACGAGCTGCTGGTGGCGGTGCCGAGCCTCGGGCGCGACCTCTGGGGCATCCCCAAACACCTGGCCGTGTTTCGGCAGAGCGACCGCAGGGGTGTCACGAGTATGACCATGTCGGTCGACGGTGCCGCGGTCGCGGGCCGGGGATGCGCCCGCTCACGCTGCCGGTTCTGCAAGACCTCGACGGCCGGGTGACGCTGTCACACAACCGGGTCATCGGCCGGATGGCGGGTTTGCGTGCGGCATGGCATTTTCCCGAAAACGGCCCGCTGGGCTACCTGAGCGGGCGCCGGCCGGTGCTCACCATTGCCGTGCACGATGCGGCGATCATCTTCGGTATGGATGTGAGGCGGTCATGACAGGCCTGGGCGGTGACCCGGCGGCTCGCGCCGCCCACCAGTCCAGCCCGCGGGGTCAGGCCTGTGCGGTCTGCTGGGCGGCCTTCTGCTCCGCCACCTGACGGTGCACATCGTTCATGTCCAACGCCTTGACCGCGGTCACGACCTGCTCGAGTGCCGCCGGCGGCAGCGCTCCGGGCTGGGAGAACACCAGGACGCCCTCACGGAAGGCCATCAGTGTGGGGATCGACTGGATGCCGGCGGCCGCGGACAGCTGCTGCTCGGCTTCGGTGTCGACCTTGGCGAACACCACGTCGGGGTGCTGCTCGGAGGACGCCGCATAGGTCGGCGCGAACTGCTTGCACGGGCCGCACCAGTCGGCCCAGAAGTCCACCAGAACAATGTCGTTGGCTGACAGGGTCTCGCCGAATGTGGTCTCGGTCACGTCGAGGGTGCTCATGTAGGTCTCCTTGCTGAGGTTGTCGCGGACGAATTGGTTACAACCGTGGGCACCTCCCCGGTATTCCATGGGCGGCGGCGACCGGCGCCGGCGGGTACAACAAAGGTGGGCAGAGAACTCTCTGCCCACCTTTGTTCGTGCGGGGTGTTACTTGGCGGTCACCGTGAGAAGCGGGCTTCCGACGCTCACCTGGCCGGAAGCGGCCTGGTCGATCGAGCCGAACTTCTTCGGGTTGGTCACCAGGACCGGGGTGACCAGCGAGTAGCCGGCTTCCTCGATCACGGCGCGGTCGAAGGTCACCAGCGGGGTACCCGCCTCGACCCTGTCGCCGGCCTTGACCTTGACGTCGAAGCCCTTACCGGCGAGGTTGACGGTGTCGATGCCCACGTGAATGAGCATTTCGATGCCGCCGTCCAACATCAGTCCGAAGGCGTGTCCGGTCGGCTGAGCGACCAGGACCTTGCCTGCGGCGGGTGCGTACACGGTGTTCTCGGTCGGGTCGACGCCCACGCCGAGTCCGACGATGCCCTTGCTGAACACGGGGTCGGGAACGTCGGCGAGCGGGACGACGATGCCGGCGACCGGCGAACCGATCGTGGCCAGGACGGTGGCGACCATGGTCGCCGTGCCGCCGGCGGCAGGTGCGGCGGTAGCTGCAGCGGCAACCGGTGCGGCAACCGGGGCGACGGGCGCGTGCTTGGCTTCTTCAGCAGCCGTGTCTGCGGCGAGCTGAGCGGCCGCTTCGGCCTTCTGCTCGGGCGACAGGTAACCGGAGAGGATCACGAGGATCATCGCGGTGAAGAACGACGCGGCAACGGCCAGTGCGTACAACGGGATGTTGTTGAACGCCGGGATGGTCAGCAGCGAGGTGAACACGAACGCGTTGGTCGTGACGCCACCGCCGAGGCCGATGATGACACCACCGACGAGGCAACCGACGAGCATGCGCGGGTAGATGCGCTTGAACCGCAGGTGGATGCCGTACAGCGACGGTTCGGAGATACCACCGAGGAGACCGGCGGCAAGTGCACCCGTCGCGGTCTGCTTCATCTGGCTGTTCTTGGCGCGGATGGCGAGGAAGAGCACACCGGCAGTCGCACCGAAGCAGGCGAAGTTCCAGGCGCCCATCGGGCCCTGGATGAAGTCATAGCCCAAGGACTGGATGTTCAGCAGCATGACGGCGTTCAGCGGCCAGTGCAGGCCCAGCGGAACCATGAACGGGTAGGCCAGCGGGATGACAATGGCGAAGATGAGCGGTGAGAAGTCGTTGATGGACTTGAGGAACTCGCCGATGGCCGCTCCGCCGAAGACACCGATCGGGCCGATGAGGAAGGCCGTGACGGGGATCATGACGAGCATGCTCAGGAACGGAACGAAGATCAGCTGGACGCTGGCCGGGATGATCTTCTTCAGGCCCTTGGTGAGGAGACCGAGAGCGGCAGCCATCAACAGCGGCGGGAAGACCTGCGAGCTGTAGTCGGTGACGGTCAGCGGCAGGCCGAAGATCGAGACGATAGCGGCCTTGCCGTCGAAGACGGTCTGGGCTCCGTCGGAGGCGGCCAGGGCGGAGAAGCCCGGCAGCATGACGACGGCCATGATGCCGAAGCCGACCCACGGGTCGGCGCCGAGGCGCTTGGAGGCGTTGTAGGCGACCATGAGCGGCAGGAAGACGAACACGCCCTGCCACATCAGGTTGATGAAAGCCCAGCCCGGTTCCAGGGTGACGCCCGGCGCGTTCCATGCGGGGATGACACCGAGGGTGGCCATCAGCGCCATGAAGGTGATGAACAGCGAAGCGCCCAGCAGCGCGCCCAGGATCGGGCGGAAGGAGTCGGAGAGGACCTCGAAGAAGGTGTCGAGCCCGGCGAACTTGCCGCGGGGGCCCTTGGCACGCTCGGCGGCCTTGATGTCGTCGGCGCTTTCGCCGGTTCCGACCTTCTTCATCTCGGGCAGAGCCAGGATCTCGTTGTACACGGTCTCGACCGCGCCGCCGATGACGACCTGGAAGCGGTCTCCGGACTGGGGAACGGCACCCAGGACTGCGGGGATTCCCTCAACAGTCGGCAGGTCGATTCCCGATGCGTCCTTCAGCGTGAAGCGCAGTCGGGTGGCACAGTGAGTGAGCGCGACGACATTCGCGGCCCCTCCGATGCTCTCAATAATGTCTTTAGCGGGCGAGGACGCCACCTGAATCTCCTTACGGTGTGGATGCCAAACGCGTGGTTCCCGCTTGGTACACAGCTCAGTCGAACCGGGTTAGCCGACTGAGTTTCTCCTGTTAAATTTCACACAACAGTTGAATTTACACGCTCAGCGCGGCCCGCGCTGGGTCGTTAGTCCCGCAAGGTGGGGGTATGGGCCCGCCGCGGGGCCCGAAACGCCGACGGCTCAGTGTCCGGCGTTCGCCTCCGGGCGCAGCCGGATGAGGCGCTGCGAGCCGTCCTCGGCCAGCTCGGCCAGGTCGCTGCGTGAGGAGAGGAAGTCGGTGAAGGAGCGGAAGCCGAGCGGCTTCTCGTTGAAAGACGGGTCCATCCGACGCATTTGGTTCTTGACCGTGCCCGTGTTCAGCCACTCGTCGTCATCGCCCTTGGCGTGACCGATCTGCAGCGCACGAACGAGGAGCTCCGTCGCGAGCGACTGCGGGTCGATGTCTTCGGCCGTTTCCGGCTCGTCGTAGGGGGAATCGTCGGTGTGCGAGAACATCGGGATTGTCGTGAGCTTGCGGGTCGTGCTGGCCGGCGGTGCGGGCTCCACCTCAACGGGTTCGGCAGCTCGGCGGCCACCCTTGGGCTTTTCCGCACGGGCGGTGTCGGCGTCGGCGTTCGCGGTGACCTTCACGATTCCGGGCAGCGAGTCGTAGTCCTCGAACTCGTCGCACGCGGCCGCGAGAGAGGTGCTGGTGGACCCGGCGACACCGATGCCGACGACGAAGCGGCCCAGCCGCTTCGACTTCTGGGCGAGGGCGATGTAGTCGGAGTCACCGGCGATGATGATGACATGGGTGAGATCGGGCAGCCGAAAGAGGTCTTCGACCACGTCGACGGCCAGACGGATGTCGGCGCCGTTCTTCGTTCCCCGGGTGGTGGTGGTGAACAGCTGAGTGAGGTCCACCGCGCGGGACATCAGCTGGCGCTGGTAGCTCGCGTTCACGGGCACCGACCAGTCGGCGTATGCGCGGTTGACGACCAGCGTGCCGAAGGATGCGGCGAAGTCGATGATGGCGTTGAAGTCCACCGTCGCGGCGGCCAGCCGGGCGGCGACCTCGGGGTCGGCATCCCGGCTCGTCTTGTCGAAGTTGCGGATGCCGTCGCGCTGGAAGGCGTTGCGGCCGTGCAGCTGCTGATAGCGCGAGATGACGATGTTGTCGAAGTCGATGTACAGGCCTACGCGTGCGTCGTTCGGTTCGGTCATGGTGAGCTCCTTAGCCACAGGCGGAAAACTCAATAGCGATCCGGTGGTTCCAGTCTGGTGCGCGTGGTGCGGCGAGAGCAACTCGGAGCGCCCGCGGTCGGTCAACTCAGTTGCACCGTGGTGACACAGGTGGGATCGTCCGCGCCGGTGCCGACCGGCACCTCTGCGGTGTTCTCACCGTCGTCGATGCGCATCGTGAGCTCGCGCCCGGCCGGGAGCCACACATCGAAGAATCCGTTCTCAAACGTGGTGACGGTCTCGTCGAGGAACACCTCGTTGTTGGCGTCGTCGGTGATCGTCACCTGCAGCTCCTCGTCGGCGAGTTCCCCGACGCAGGTCGTCAGCGAGTGGAAGTAGCAGTCGTGAGTGTCGTTCAGATAGGGCGCGACGGAGAGGTGGAAGTCGTCGGTCGGGAGGGGGACGCCCACCTCGTCGTCCCCGCTGGAGAGCAGTAGCTCGTTGACCCGCACGGAGGCCATCAGGCCGGCCGGGCGCTCGGCCAGTGGCTGCGACTGGAGCTGCTCAATGAGGTCCTCCACGTTGGCGGGCGCCGCGATGTCGAACTCGGCGAGCATGGCATCGGCATCC
Source organism: Cryobacterium sp. TMT4-31 (assembly GCF_004403385.1). Taxonomy (NCBI): domain Bacteria; kingdom Bacillati; phylum Actinomycetota; class Actinomycetes; order Micrococcales; family Microbacteriaceae; genus Cryobacterium; species Cryobacterium sp. TMT4-31. Next base: position 15,015 of record NZ_SOGI01000025.1, on the reverse strand, counting down.
GCCCCCAGGCCGATCGAGCCCGCAGTGGATGTGGGGCTCGTCGCACCGTCGCCGGCGCACGCTGAGATGGCGAAGAGGAGGACTAGCGTGCCGAGGCTCGCTGCAGATCGTGAACGGAACATTCCTCCAGCGTGATGCCGGCCGGTCGCCGGTCCCAGTGACCAAGGTCCCGGGAGCGAGGATGCTCAGCTTTTTCCGAGGTTCACGGGTCGGCTCGGGTCATGTCGCCCGTCGTCGGCACCAAACCCGTCGGACCGTACCGGAGGAGAACCGCTCCCTTCTCCGAGGCCGGCTCGGCGCCGAGCAGCTCCAGGGCCATCGGGGGTCCGTCGTCGGGGAACAGTCTCTTGCCAGCCCCGACCACGATCGGATATACCCACAGGTTCAGCTGGTCGAACAGGCCATCGGCGACCAGGGTGCGGGCGAAATCGATGCTTCCGATCACGTGGATTTCCCGGTGCCGCTTGCGCAGCGCGGTCAGCTCCCGGGCGAGATCGCGGCCGAGCAGGTGCGAGTCGCGCCAGCCGAGTTCCGGCGAGCCCCGCGACGCCACGTACTTGGGGATCGAGTCGAACGTGCGGGCGATTCCGGCGGCGGGCCCGTCGAGTTGATGAGGCCAGTACGCCGCGAAGATGTCGTAGGTACGCCGCCCAAGTAGCAGCGCGTCCATGGCCTGGATCCCGGCGTCGACCTGGGCGCCGACGGTGTCGTCGAGCAGGGGCGCCTGCCACCCGCCGAACGCGAATTCGCTATCCGTATCTTCGTCGGGACCGCCGGGAGCCTGGGCGACCCCGTCGAGGGTGGTGAAGTGGTCGATGTGAATCCGACCGGACATATGATCTCCCTTCGGCGCGATGCAGCCCACTGTAGGCCTCTGTTGCCCCGGCGGGGCGTCAGGCGGGTTCGACGTCGACCCATTCGTGGCCGAGGCTCTCCAGGTGTTCGCTTCCGGCCGTGACGTGGGCGACGATCGCGGCGAGCCGCTCGGCGTCGGTATCGGTGATGTGCATCACCGCGTCCCGCCCATAGTCCGTGCCCAGGAGGAGCACACCCCGCTGGCGCAACTCGGCCTCGATGCGGCCCGCATCCGCATGGGGGAGGGTGAGCGTGAACAACTCACGGCGCTCGCGTCCCACGAGCACCCCGAGGGCCTGGGCCCGATCGATCGTGGTGGTCACGGCCTCCGAGTAGGCGCGCACAAGACCGCCGGCACCGAGGAGCGTGCCACCGAAGTACCGAGTGACGACAGCCAGGCAGTCGACCAATCCGCGTCCGGACAGCGCCTCCAACATCGGTCGCCCCGCGGTTCCGGATGGTTCCCCGTCGTCATTCGAGCGGCGCACCTGATCGGGTGTGCCCCACGGCCCGATCACGAATGCCGAGCAGTGGTGGCGGGCGCCCCAGTGCTTCTTGCGCGCTTCGTCGATCGCCGCACGCGCGGCATCCTCGGTGTCGATTCTGACGAGACTGCAGAGGAATCTGGATCGTTTGACGTCGATTTCGGCCTCAACATGGCTGCCGAGGCCGCCGCGCAGAGTGAGATCAGACATGTGCCCAGTCTCGCGCAGTTGGATCAGAGGCTGAGCTCCCGGGTGACGAGACTTTGTGCGACCAGGGTCAGGGACGTCTGGTGCGAACGGGCGTGTCGGCGAATGAGGTCAAAAGCCGCCTCAATCGACACGTTGGCGGTTTCCGCGACGACGCCCTTGGCCTGCTCGATGATGATCCGGCTTGAGAGGGCTTTCTGCAGCTGATCGCGAAGCGTTGAGGCATCACGGATGGTGCGCTCCTGCAGGATGCCGATGGTCGCCACGTCGGCGAGGGCCTGTGCGGCCCGGATATCGTACTGATTGAGCTCCCCTCGCTCGTTCCGCATGAGATTCAACGTGCCGATTGTCGTCTCCCGGAGTCGCAGGGGGATGGCATAGACCGAGTGGATGCCCTGCGAGCGGGCGGTTTCGCAGAACGCTGCCCAGCGGGAGGAACCGACGTCGATGTCCGGCAAGGACACCACGGCACGGGTGCGGAAGCACTCCAGGCAGGGCCCCGCGTCAGCGTCGATTTGCATCACTTCCACGAGGGTGTTCGCCTCGCTGGTGGAGGCGACGACCTCGAGCTTGTCTGCGGCATTGGCCAGGAGAATTCCGGCGGAATCGACGTCGAGGAGATCGCGGCAGGTCTCCACCAGGGTTTGCAAGAGCTCGAGGACGTCATATCCGACAACGAGGGTGTCCGCGAAGGTGGCGAAGGCATCAAAGAGCAATTCGAGGCGGGTCGTTTCATTCATGAGATCGGCCCGTGTTGGTCAGCGCGGTGAAGCGGATCCGCCGTTCGATGACGTCCTGGGCGATCTGGCGCATTGGACGATTCTCGGCGAAGGCCCGCGCCTGGATGATCAGGTGTGCGTCCTCGGCGGTCGTTCCGAGTTGGGCGAGGACCATGCCCGTCGCCTGATGGATGAGTCGCCGTGAGAATGTCGTCGTATCGTCGGGGATGCTGTCGGTGCTGATGGCGTGGCGCAGGATAATCCGGCTGACCAGGGCTGAGAGGGCGAGCGTCTGCCCCTGTTGCTCGGGGGTGAGGGAGACCGGGGCTATGGAGTACAGGTCAACGGCGCCGATCTCCAGCGGGCCGAAGAGAAGCGGAAAGGCGAAGATCGCCCCGATCTCCTCCTCACGAATGGCGTCTAGGAAGGTCGGCCAGGAGACGCTGGTCGTGGAGGCAAGGTCGGGTTCGAGAACAGGTTCCCGGTTGACCAAAGCGTCCCAGCACGGACCTTCACCGAGGTCGAATTGCAGTTCATCCACACGCCCGGCGCGGGCATCCGTGGCTGAAATCGTTTCGGCGCCAAGAAACGATCCGAAGGTCGAGATCGAGGCGCCAGAAATGGGCAGAAACCGCAGGAATGGACGGGCAAGCTCGGAGATCCGGGCTCCGCTATCGGACAGGGCATCCGATGCCATCAGGAACGGATCATTCGCCATCACTGCTATTCCTCCTGTTTTTTGCCAGAGTACGCGGCAGAGATCGGCTAGCCAACCCATTGCATTCTGGCGCGGTTAGTCGTAGATGACGGCAATACCCTGACGCTCCAGCTCAGCTGGCCGTCCCGCATGGCTTGCAGCTGTTCGGTGTGTGTCCGACCCAGTCCGTGAGGGATCAATCGCGGCATGCCGGCGTGTAGGGCCGAGCGCCCAGGAGCTCCCCCCACTCCTGTTCGGTCAGTACCCGTCCCGCGACCTGACACGCGCGTTCCTCCCAGGCCGCCGGGTCGGCGATGACCACCTGCGTACTCCCATCGGATCGTTCAAGAGCCAGGGTGCGTTCGCTGCTCTCCGCACCGGCCGACCTCCGCACGACGAACTGGTCGGTGCGAAAACCCGCCGACCAATCGCCGAGGTCCCACGTGATGATCGCGCCGTCCTCCCCGGCGGCCACCAGCTCACCGGTCGGCCGGTACTCGACCGCGGTGACCGCGCCTTCGTGATTACGAAGCGACTCCGCAACGTCTCCGGTCTCGGTCTTGAACACCACGACGCCGGTGCCGGCGGCGACAGCGAGGTGACTGCCGTCAGGGCTGAAATCGGCCACCGATGGAAAGTCAGTCAGCGGGACGGTGACGGGCGCTGCGCCCCCGGTCGAGTCGACGATGCGCGCCGCGAGTAAGCCATCCCGGACCGCGATCCGACGGCCGTCCGGGCTGACGGCCAGAATCCCGGCTCCGGCGATCCGATCCAGCACGGCACCCGATGCCGTCTCGTACACCACGGTCGGTCCGAATCGGCTGGCGTACAGCCGCGAACCGTCCGGCGAGAATTTCACCGCGCCGAACTGGCCGACCCACCCGATTGGGGCGGCGAGCTCTGACCCGCTCACGTCCAAACTCAGGATTGTTGGGCCGGACGGGTTCTCTGCTCCGCCTCGCCACAGGGCGACACTCCCAGACGGCTCGAACGGGCGTGTCGCCGCGAGCGCCGCGAACAGGGATCCGTCGGCGGAGTACTCGACATCCGCCGCTGTCCCAGCCAGGCCTGCGTAGGTCGTCACGGACGAGCGTCCTCCGTCCGCGAGATCCACCGTTCCCGTTCGCCCACTAGGGCAGGGGAGGACGCTACACAGGTCCGATGTCGCGCTGTACGCGACGGTGCCCGAAGCGGGGTCGACGGCCGATGACACCACGTTCCCGCCGAAGGGGCCGTACTCGCCGAGCTGCGAGCGGCTGTCAAGATCGAAGAGGCGCACATCGTCATCGCTATCGATCACCGCTGCTCGAGTCCCGTTCTCCGCGACCGACATGCTCTTCGCAGCCACACCGTCTTCCTGGATACGAATGATGCTCGTCAAGCGGGGCGCGCGCGCGAAGACCCGCACAAGATTGACACGTGTTTCGGAACTGTCCCAGAGTTGGATGGCCTCGACCGCGAGCAGCAGCGCGCGATCGAAGTGCGGCTCCTCGAGCGCCGACGCGGCGACGCGGCGTGCCTCCCCAACCGTCGCACGCTCGCCCGCGAGGTTCGTCTGGAAGCCCGCGATGAGGCCCGCCGTGACAGCGAGGATCGCGAGACCCGCAGCGCCGGCCGACACCCATTTCAGACGTCGCACCATCCGGCGCTCTGTCCGCAGTTGCCTTTGGGCGGCCTCGAGCCCGGCGGACTCCTGCTCAGCCGCCGCGTTGAGGAAGTCTCGCTCGACCGGCGTGAGTGCGGGATCGGCCGCGTCCCTCCAGTGCTGGGTCGCCGTCAGCCGCCCGCCGCGATAGAGCTCGCTTTCGGGTCGTCCCATCGCATCCCAGGCGGCGGCCGCGGCTCCAAGGTGTCGCATGATCCGCTGGCCCTCGACATCGTCCGCGAGCCAGTCCTTCAACCGGGGCCATTCCCGTGCGAGTGCTTCGTGCGACAACTGCACCGATTCCTCGTCGGTGGTGAGCAGGCGCGCATCGACCAACCGATCGACGATCCTCGCGTGGGCGTCGTCGATCGAAATCCGTGAGCGTTCAATCCGACGAGCTACGACCGCACCGTCCGCGGATGCTTCGACGAGTCGGAGGAGGATGTCGCGCAGCAAATGCCTGTCCTCAGCCGGGAGCGCGGCGATGACCTCTTCAGCCGTCTTCGCGACGGCGCCCTTGATCTCACCGGAAGCCCGATAGGCGTCGACGGTCAGGACGCGGCCCTCACGCCGTGCCCACACCTGGCGCAGGGCGTGGGACAGCAGCGGAAGGTTTCGCCCATCGGCGTCGCGGACGAGGATCTCGACGAGGCCCGGCTCCAGGATGAGCCCGGCCTGCTCCGCGGGCTTTTCGATCACGGCCCGGAGCCCGTCGGGGCCGAGCGCGGTGAGCATGAGCATGTGCGACTGAATGATCCCGGCAAAGCCGTCGTGATCGGCCAAGTCGCCGAGACGGTCTGCGCGGATCGCGATGACGAGCAGGCCACGGTAGACCATGCGCTGCAGGGCGCCGAAGAACTCCCGAATCTCGGCGGGGTCGTCCGCGGCGAACGCGTGCTCGCATTGATCAACGATGAGCAGTGAGTTTCCGGGCGTGAGACCAACATCGCGCAGTGCATCGATCGGATGCTCGCCGGGCGTCACGATGGCGACTTCTCTGCCGCGGGCGATCATCTCCGCGCCGATCCCCGCCCTGACGAACGAGGATTTGCCGACACCCGATGAGCCGGTGACGAGCAGCACGCCGTGTTCGTCGAGCGCTCGCAGCGCCCCGGACAGCTCCCGCTCGCGACCGAAGTACCGCTCGGCGTCCTCCACGCGCGCGTGAGGCAGACCGAAGTACGGACACTCGGTACTCCCGGGCCGGAAAACTCGGTCGGACAGTAGGGATGGATCTTGCCGGAGGATAGCTTGTTCCAGCTCAGCGAGCTCCGTGCACGGATCCAGCCCCAGCTCGGAAGCGAGAAGCCCTCGCGCCCTGCGTACGGTGGCGATGGCCTCCGCCTGCCGCCCCTGGCGATATTGCGCCACGCTCAGCACCACCCAGCGTCGCTCCCGCAGTGGAGCTTCGGCGACGCGGGCGCGCGCCAATGCGGCGACCTCCTGAACCTCGCCGGCCTGGAGCCGTGCGTCGAGGAGAAGCTCCTCGACCCCCAACCGCATCTCCTCGAGACGACCGGACTCGATTTCTGCCGGCGCCCAGTCAATGAGGTCGACGAAGGGCTCACCTCGCCACAACGCGAGCGCCTCCGAAAACGTATGCGTGGCACGCTCGGGTTCACCGAGCTCCAGTTGCTGAGTGCCCCGCGCAACGAGTCGCTCGAACTGATCGGCGTCGACCGTGAGGTGCTCTGCGGACAGCCGGTATCCGAGTGCGGTGGTCTCGATCTGTGCCGGTGCGATCAGCCGGCGCAACCGCATGATGCATCCAGGAATGATGTGCGACCACGACGCGGGCAAGTTGTCGCCCCAGAGCGCCGCCGCGAGGGACTCGACCGACAGGGATTCACCGAGGCGGACCGTGAGCGCACTCATCACCGCACGATCGCGCGGAGCAAGAGGAATCCGACCGTCGTCAAGAGTCAGCGATCCAAGGACGCGTATCTCCATGACGCCACTGTGCGCTCGCCTCCGACATCAGTCAAGACGGCCGATATCGGGCCGATACCGGCCGGCTGGGCTTCCGGTATGCAGCTGATATCGGCGCGTCCTTTACTGACTTTGCAGCCATCTCGCTGCACGGTCCGAACGGAAGGATCAGACATGTGGACATCATCCCGGCGCTCAGGCGCCACTCATCCGACGCGTTCGCCGCTGGCGGGTGTCGTGGTCGCCCTGCTGGCGTGCGCCGGTTTCGCGGCCTGCACCGCAGCGGCCGAGAGGCCCACCCCCGCACCGACCGCGGAGACTGAAACGACCAAACCGCTGCCGGCGACCGGTGCCATCGACGCCGGCACCTACGTCGTCTACGGCTTCACAGCACCCTTCGAGGTCACCGTTCCAGACGGCTGGGAATCCTTCGGCTGGGGTGTCCTGAAGGATTGGGAGGTCTTCGTGAATTTCCTGAGCCCCGGCTATGTGCCGACGGATGCCTGCGCCTGGCAGGACGCGCTCGTCGCCGTGGACCCGTCGCCTGAGGCCTTTGTCGCTGCGATGACCGCGCAGGCTTCAACGGAGACCACACCGCCGGTTGAGGTCGTGATGGGCGACTATTCAGGCTTTGAGTTCGACTACTCCGTCGAGAGCGGCATCAACATCAACGACTGCGGCAAGGAACACGTCTGCCTCTGGTCGGAACAGGCCACCGACTGCACACGCGGGTACTCAATGGTGACCGAACGCGAGACCGAGCGGGTGCTCGACCTGAATGGTGAGCTCGCTCTCTTTGCGGTGGGTGAGTTCCAATCGGTCACTGACGAGTTGACGGAAGAGGCGCGCGCCGTCTTCGATTCGATCGAGTTCGTCCGTGAAGAGTGACACTCTCGACGAGGTCGGGGCAGACTGGCGGCGTGAGCGGAATCCCCTGGATACTGCACGTCGATCTTGACCAGTTCATTGCGGCGGTCGAAGTGCTCCGACGACCGGAACTTGCGGGCCGGCCGGTCATCGTCGGCGGTCGGGGTGACCCCACGGAACGAGCGGTGGTGTCGACCGCCTCTTACGAAGCCAGGGCGTTTGGAGTGGGCTCCGGGATGCCCCTGCGTATTGCGGCCCGCAAGGTGCCCGACGCCGTGATCCTGCCGGTTGATCAGGAGGCGTACCTCGCGGCGTCGGAAACTGTGATGGCTGCCCTGCGTGCGCAGCCCGGAGCCACCGTGCAGGTGTTGGGTTGGGATGAAGCCTTTGTCGGCATAAAGACCGAGAATCCGGAAATCTACGCCCGGCAGGTGCAGGCCGCTGTACTGGAGCGGACTCTGCTGCAGTGCAGTGTGGGCATCGGCGACACTCTGGTCCGCGCCAAGGTCGCCACCGGTTTTGCCAAGCCGGCCGGCGTCTTCCGTCTCACGGCCGGGAACTGGCTCGGTGTCTTGGGCAGCCGGCCCACCAAGGATCTGTGGGGCGTGGGAAGCAAAGTGTCTGGCCGGCTGGCGAAACTCGGTATCAACACCGTCGCCGAACTCGCCGCGACCGACCCCCAGGACCTGGTCCTGGAGTTCGGGCCCAAGATGGGGCCGTGGTACGCGGAACTCGGACGCGGGGACGGTGCCAGTGTTGTGGATGACACCCCGTGGGTCGCCCGCGGGCATAGCCGGGAGACCACCTTCCAACGCGACCTGACCGACCCTGCCCAGGTGGACGACGCCGTGCGTGAGCTGACGGCGCGGGTGCTCGAGGATGTCCTGGCCGAAGGGCGGCCCGTCATCGGGCTGACCCTCAAGATTCGCTATGCGCCGTTCGTCACCACGACCCGCGCGAGGAAGATCCAGGGCACATCCGATGGCAACGAAATCCTCGCGGGGGCCCTGGACCTCGCGACCGGAATCGAAGCGGGCCGTCCGATCCGGCTCCTGGGGCTGCGGGCCGAAATGGCCATGCCAGACGACGCCCGACAGGGCCATACTCCGACGCGTGGCGGTTGGTGACGGCGACACTCCCTTGCCTGTCAGCGCGGATGAAGGTCACTCCATGCTGGAGAACGGTGCGTACGGATCGAGGGTCTCGCCGTAATTGCGCTCGACCAAGCCGTAAGTCTCCCAGAGGGGTTCGCTGAGCGTTCCGCCGACGAGGCAGTACGATGCGCCGGCTTCGGAGATGTCCGCTGCCGCGCTGTGATCGGTCAGATCCGAATAGACGAAGAAGTAGCCGTCTCCCCCGTCGTTCACTGTGGAGTCGGCCAAGGGTGCGTTCTCGTAGTCGGCGCGGGTGCGGGGTGCACCAGTGACGGTGGAGGAAGTGTTGAACTCGATCTGATTCTGGGCTGAGGCATCCATGCACAGCCGGTAAGCGCCGTCGGCGGTGAGGGTGCCGGGTTCTGCGAGCGGTGTTGGTGCCGGCGTCGTCAAGGGGAACTCATCGTCGGCAGGCAGGCCTGTGTCCGGCGTCAGCGTCGAGCTGGCAGTCGGCGCCGCGGTTTTGACCGTCGCCGGGGCGTTCGACGGGGCGCACCCGGCGAGCACAACAGCGAGGATTGGCACGATGAGGAGCGGACGGATGACGTTGCTGCGCTGGAACATCCTTGGCCGAATTACCATTCGCCGGCCGAGAGGTAGCGGGGGATGGCGTACACCGCTGAGGAAGTAGGACAGCACGAAGGCGACGATCGCCAGGGTGTTCGTTTTCCCGGACGGGGGAGTGGGGCAACATGCGGCTGTTCCGCTTGCCGTTTGTTGCGGCGAAGCTGCGTAGTTATGAGGGTCGCGACAACTGCGATCAGCAGTACGAGCATCGCTATGGTCAACAGATCCACGATCTCACCCCTATCAGCGGATGTGGGCAACCCCAATCCGAATAGCCAAGATGGTCGGGCCTGGAACACCGCTAGACCCGCTCCAGGGAGTCCACCTGAAACCTACTGGGGAACCAGTGACCACCCTCGCCCCAGAACAGGGGCAATGGGCCGTTTGCGTTGATTATCCGTCCACTCCACTGTCTCGAAATCCACGGGATGGGGGCAGGTGGCTCGAGAGACCACACAGGGGCTATGCCATTGCTGTCGGTTGGTGCGGTTTGTCTTAGAGGAATTTCTTGGCGGACGTGACCGTGGGGGTTTCGACCTCGTCTGGCACTCGCCACTCGAGACACACTGCCGCAGCCAATGTCCCGAGGGTGACGGCGACGGCCGAGAGACTGCCAGGCTGAATGAGCGCAGCCGCGATGAACAGTGCCATTGCCACTCGGAATCCGGCGGTGCGTAACCGTGGTCGAGGAATAAGCCCGGCTGCCAGGATGACGATCACGGCAGTGACTAAGACTGCCGTCACGGGCAGAAGGGGCTGGACCCAGTAGTTGGCGCCCGGCGCCTGATCGATAGGACGGGTGCTTGTCGCGTACCAGGTGGACCAGCTGAACATGGCGATGGGCAAAATTGAGATGCCTGCCATGAGCCGCGACTGTATTCCCGACGACTTCAAGTCCGCCATGGCGATACCGAGAGCGATCAGCAGAATAACGCCATACACGCCATACGTGGCCACTCCAACACCGATGTAACCGATACCGTCTGCGCAATAGAACGAGCCAGGATCATCGCTGCCCATGTGATGGAAACTGCACTGGAAATGTAGGTCCTCCCGCACCAGTCCCAGCAGAAAGCCACTTCCCGCAAAAACGGATGCAACGAAGCCGACGATCAGACTCAGTATCGCGCTGCCCCTCGGATTCACGGCATCCTGCTCATGTCGTCCCGCTAACAACACCGTCACAGTTCATCCGCCCACCCTATTGCGCCCTGGCGTCACCTGCCCAGAGTGCTGCGGGCCGGCACACACTCCCCTTGCGCGGCGTTGGCCGCCGGGTGCGGAGAAAGAGAGAGCCCCCAACAGCCAGACGAAGGCCGGCCCGACGCTGCCGACCACGTAGCGGACCGGTGGAGCTGCCTACCCGACTTAGGCTCGAGAGCATGACACATACACGTGCGATCGATATGCACAATTGGCCTCGGCGGGAGCACTTCGAGCACTACCTCACCCGCGTCGAGTGCACTTATGCCATCACGGTCGAACTCGACGTCACAGAGTTGGTAGCGGCGCTTCGTGTCCGTCCATGGAAGAGCTATATCGCGCAGGTATGGGCCATCGCCTCAGTAGTGAATAGACACGTCGAGTTCCGGATGGCTCTCACCGATGAGAAGATCCCCGCGACCTGGGACATCGTTCACCCTGCATTCACCGTCTTCAACCCGGAGCGAGAGACGTTCTCCAACGTCTGGTCTCCTTTTCACGCCGACTTCTTTACCTTCCATGAACACGCGGCCGACGTCTTGGCCAGATACCGCACCTCCACGTCGTTTCAGCCGCAACCAGACATGCCCGTAAATGTGTTTGATATATCAAGCGTTCCGTGGACGTCGTTCACGGGGTTCAGCCTGCAGATACGCGACGGCTGGAAGCATCTTCTGCCGATATTCACCCTGGGTCGGTACAGGGAGTCTGGGGGGCGAACCATGATGCCCGTCGCCATTCAGGTGCATCATGCGGCCGCTGACGGTTTCCACACCGCTCGCCTTGTCCAAGAGCTGCAAGAACTCTTTTCCGACCCCTCGTGGCTCGCCAATTAACGGACCTGGGCCCGATGACGGATGTCACGCACGAGCGGCATGGGCGTCAGTAGTCGGATCGCGTGCAAACGCACCGGGCTTAGTCACGCGCGAGCAAAGGTGTTGATTACGATGTGCAGCATGAGCGGCGGGCATGACCTTGGACCCCTGCCTGCCCGTGTCACTGTCGACAGCGAACTAGTGCAGCGGCTCATCGCAACACAATTTCCCCAGTGGTCCGCCCTCCCTGTCACGCCGGTCGCCCTCGGCGGATGGGACAACTGGACATTCCATCTCGGCCCGGAAATGTCGATCCGACTACCTAGCGCGGCTGAGTATGCCCTCGCGGTGGAGAAGGAGCAGCATTGGCTCCCTCAGATCGCCGGCCAACTCCCGTTGCCCATTCCGACCCCTCTGGGGAAGGGACGCCCGAGCGAGGATTATCCGTTTTCGTGGTCCGTTTACGCGTGGCTCGACGGAGAGACGGCCGCCGCCGATCGCGTTGCCGACCCGCTTCGATTTGCTGAGGACCTCGCCGACTTCCTCGAAGCGTTGCAACAGATAGACCCCACCGGCGGACCCCGCCCTGGTACGCATAATTGGTTCCGCGGCGGCTCACTGCGCACTTTTGACGCGACACTACGAAACGCGCTGAGTGTTCTTGAGGGCCGAATCGACGTCGGGCTAGCGGAGGACATTTGGGGCGCAGCTTTGAGCGCTCCTTGGGATCGTGCGCCAGCGTGGTTCCACGGCGACATCGCTCAAGGCAACCTGTTGCTCGTCGATGGCCGGTTGGCGGCCGTCATAGACTTTGGAACCTGCGGTGTGGGTGATCCATCCTGCGATCTTGCGGGAGCCTGGACACTACTGACCTCGGAGGGTCGAAATGTGTTCCGGAACCAGCTGGATATCGACGCTCCGGCGTGGGCGCGTGGGCGGGGCTGGGCGCTATGGAAGACGCTTTCTACCTATGCGGGGACATTCGACCAAAAGGACGACGAGTCACGAGGTGCTCTCAGCGCCCTTGAAGCAATCTTCAACGAATTCGAAAGCTCGAAGTGAATTAAGCGGCCGCAGGGACCGTCGTCCGTCACGTTGCTCAGCATTTCAGGACAGAGGCGTAGCCTCGGCAAATTCTGACGCGAAGGGTGGCAGCAGCGCGAGCACGAAGGGATTCTGTACGTAGTAGAGCACCCCGTCTCGCCAGGCGAAACCACTGCCCATTGTCGGATCATCGCCGGGCTTAGACACGTACACCCATCCTTCGACGATTTCATCGACCACGTCGTGACCGTCGGCAGCAAACTCTGACTTAGTCACCGCCCATTGATCCTCATCCATGGCAAGCTGGCCAACGTACACGGCACCATCGAGGATCACGACATCGTTGATAAGGCCACCGCAGGCTATGCCATCGCTGACCATTCTGTCGACCAGGGGATCGACAGCGTCAGGCTCACTTGTGTGCAGTTGCACCACCTCGGCGGACCTCCCGAAAAGGTCCTGAGCCAGCTTCCCCGGCATGATGTCGTCGCAGCTTGCCAATGAGGTTTGTGTGCCGGTCTCTGGTTGAGATGGAGTTGCGCATGAGGAGAGACCGGCGCCTAGGACCAACACAAGAACGGCGGTGCCGTAGGTCTGGGCGGGAGATCTCATAATGTTGATGGTATTGCCGCTTCGTGCACTTCGAGGGCTGCCAACAGCCGGTGCTCCCGGTAGGGCCTCGGCATGTATGCCCCCAATAGGGGAGTGATCTTGGACGGAAGTGCTCTGTCACCGGTCGGTTTCGGCATTCGTTCGATTCGTAAGGCGTAACGTGTGTGCTCGGTGCTCGCGGGGTGGGGGTCCTAGGGGGCGGTTGCGTCCACGGCGCTAATTTGGCTTCTGAGATGCAAGTGAGAAGGGGACACGTGTTCTCTGTCGGGTCTTCCAGTCCGATTCGCTATCCAGATCCGGGCTCTCGACCTGTCATGACGCGTCGAGCGTGGTGGCTCGTGGTCTTGAACATCCTGATGCCGGGATCTGCGCAGGTGCTCGCTGGTAGCCGCGGCCTCGGCCGGTTCGGCCTGCGCGCGTCTCTGAGCTTCCTCGCGCTGCTGGCAACGGCCGGCGTGGTGTACAAGGTCAATCCCGAACTCGTGCTCACCGTGGCCACCAATACGATCGGCCTGTGGGCCCTGGCCGCGGTGATGTTGTTCTACAGCCTGCTGTGGGTAATCCTGACCTTTGACACCCTTCGCCTGGCGCGTTTGGTGAGGATTCGCCCCAAGGCTCGGCCCTACATTGCAGGGCTGGCGACGATCGTCATGATCGTCGTGGCCGGCTCGTCCGGGTACGGCGCCTACGTGGCCACAACGGCAAGCGGGGTCCTCTCAACGATGTTCATCACGGCACCGTCAGAGCCGCCGGTCGACGGCCGCTACAACATCTTGCTCCTGGGCGGGGACTCTGGTCCTGACCGAGACGGTATGCGCCCGGACAGCATGTCGGTGGTCAGCATCGACGCCGAGACGGGGCAGGCCGTCATCATCGGCCTGCCCCGGGATCTCACCCTGGTCCCCTTCCCGGAGGACTCGCCGCTGAACGCGGCGTACCCGAACGGCTATGGCTACGAGGACTTCTGTGATGTGACGGCGTGCATGCTCAACGCGATTTATACCGAGGTGGATCAAAAGAGTCCGGAGATGTACCCCAACGCCGTGGCCGCGGGAAGCGAACCCGGTATCGAGGGGATGCGCGACGCCGCACGCGGTGTCACCGGTCTCACGATTCAGTACTACGCGCTCATCGACATGCAAGGATTCTCCGACCTCATCGACGCGCTCGGCGGCGTGGACATCAACGTCGCCGAACGGCTCCCCATCGGCGGTCGGGAAGACGATCTCAGCGACGTCGAAGGCTGGGTGGAGCCGGGTCAGCAGCACATGGATGGCTTCAACGCCCTCTGGTACGGACGGGCCCGCCACGGCTCCAGCGACTACGACCGCATGGCCCGTCAGCGTGTCCTGCAGCAGGCGATCCTCACGCAGTTCACGCCCGCGAACGTGCTAACCAAGTTCCAGGGGATCGCAGCGGCCGGCCAGCAGGTGGTCAAGACCGACATCCCGCAAGGCGCGTTGGGGTATTTCACCAACCTGGTCGGCAAGACGAAGGCTCTCCCCATGGCCACCGTTGAGCTCGTCCCGGACAATGGGGTCGACCCTTCAGAACCGGACTACGACTACATTCGTGGCCTGATCGCTGCTGCACTGGCGCCGCCGCCGCCGCCGCCGGCAGTGGAGTGAGCCCCCCCCTCGCTCGAGGGTCCTCAAGCGCTGCAGAGCGCGCCGGCTACGCTCAGGCCTGGTCCGTCCTTGACAGTATGTCAAGTATGTAGTCGCGGTCTGTCTCTCTCGAGCCAACGCCGAAGCCGAGCCAGTCGGGCTCTCCTATGGTCCCGCCGACCCTGCAGAAAAGGCCGATGTCCCGCCCGTCGCTTCCTTCGGCCCGGTTCTCGTTGGTGGCTTCGATGTAGATGCCGATTGCACCGTCGTCGCGGACCAACGAGACGGCACTCTCAAACGGGGCCCACGATATGCCAGAAGGCGAAGCCGGGTTGGCTAGTGACAGGGTCTGAGCCTTGCACAGAGCGTAGGCGTCGATTGGTTCGAGGGGGGTGTCTGCGCCGCGCGCTGCCACCGGGGCCGAGGGTGCGCAGCCCGTCAGGGCGAGGGACGCGAGGACGGCCAACATTGGCAGCATGACTGTGCGTTTCATGGCTCAAGTATGTGGCGTTGAGCACGGCTGGGCACGCCCGAGTTGCGAGGCAGCCTGGTGGTCCAGACGGCCGTGCGCGGGTGACTTGTCGGGGTGAGCCCAGTTTTGGGGGTGCT
>NZ_SOGI01000009.1:0-32453 GCF_004403385.1 Cryobacterium sp. TMT4-31 | reverse complement strand
ACGGGTTGGGGAACTAGACAGCTCCACCCTCCACCGGAGGTCTTCGTCATTTCAAGACGTCACACATCAACCAACGTCCCTGGGCAGTACACCTAGCCGCGGGGACGGCGGGTGCGCATGCTCAGCTGCACCGCCACCGCGGCGATCAGCATCAGCACCACGGCAATGATCGACGTGACACCCACCCCGCTGTCGAACGCGGCCTTGGCCGATTCGGTGAGCGCGTGAGCGTCGGCGGCGGGCAGCTCGCCGGCCACGCCGAGCGCACCACCGAGGGTCTCGCCGGCCTGGGCGGCCGCGCCCCGGCCGAGCCCGTCGGGCAGCACCACGCTGGCCCGGTAGGACGCCGCGAGGATCGCGCCGAGCACGGCCGTGCCGAGCACGGCACCCAGCTCGTAGGCGGTCTCGGAGACCCCGGCCGCGGCACCGGCCTTGTCCGGCGGCACCGAGCTGAGGATGGTGTCGTTGGAGATCGTCTCCGCCGCGCCGACGCCCACCGAAAGGATGCCGAAGGCCAGAACCACGACGCCGGCGGTGAGGTTCTCCCGCAGCAGCACGATCAGGCCGAAGCCCACCGCGGAGAGCAGGATGCCGCCCACGATCACCAGGCGCGGCGGCACCCGCCGCACCACGTAGGCCGAGGCCAGGCCGGCCACGACCGACAACACGGCCCCGGGCAACAGCAGCAGGCCGGCGGCGAGCGGGTCGAGGCCGAGCACCAGCTGCAGGTGCTGCGACACGAAGAACAGGAAGCCGACCAGGCTGAACACGGCGAGGAAGTTGGCCAGCACCGACCCGGCGAACGGGGCGTGCTGGAACAGGGTGAGGTCCAGCAGCGGGTTGTCGATCCGCAGCTGGCGGCGCAGGAACATCGCCCCGGCCAGCAGGCCCAGCAGCAGCGCGCCGACACCGAGCACCCCGACACCGTCGTGAGTGAGGGTTTTGATCGCGAAGACCAGCGGGGCGAGGGTGAGCAGCGACAGGGCCACGCTGAACAGGTCGATTCGGAGCGGCGCCGGGTCCTTCGACTCGGGGATGAGCACCCCGGCGAGGGCGACGAGCGGCAGCAGGAACGGCACCGCGATGAGGAACACCGCACCCCAGTGGAAGTGCTGGAGCACCACACCGCCGACGATGGGGCCGAGGCTGGAGCCGGCCGCGAAGGCGCCGGCCCACACCGCGATCGCCAGGGTGCGCTGACGGGCATCCAGGAACAGGCTGCGCAGCAGCGACAGCGTGGAGGGCATGATCATGGCGCCGAAGAAGCCCATCACCGCGCGGGCCACGATGAGCATCTCGGCGGTGGGCGCGAACGCGGCCAGGGCCGAGACCACGCCGAACCCGGTCGCGCCGATCAGCAGCAGCTTGCGGCGGCCGACCCTGTCGCCGAGGGTGCCCATGGCCACCAGCAGCCCGGCGAGCACCAAGGGGTAGATGTCGACGATCCAGAGCAGAGTCGTGCTGCTCGGGCGCAGGTCCAGGCTGATAGCCGGCAGGGCGAAGCTGAGCACGGTGTTGTCCACCGAGATCAACAGCACCGGCAGCATCAGCAGCACCAGGCCCGCCCATTCGCGGCGGCCGGCGCGGGGTACGGCGGTGGAGAGGTCGGAGGTGCGGATGTCGTCTGTGGTGCTCATGTCTACCTGGCTGAAGATTCGGGGTTCCGGGAACGGCGAGTTTTACTGCACCATCGGGTACAGCAGATTTAGACTATACCACCAAGTACAGTAAAGTGGCGGTCATGGCCCAACACCGCGACAGTGCCCGCGAGAGCATCCTCACCGCGTTCCAGGAACTGCTCATCGGCACCAGCGGGTCCGGAGCGTCGCTGGACGCCGTCGCCCGTGCAGCCGGCGTCACCAAGGGTGGGCTGCTCTACCACTTCGGTTCCCGCGACGGCCTGGAGACGGCGCTCATCGACCGGCTCGAGAGGCTGGCCGACGCCGAATACCAACGGATGCGCGCCGCACCGGCCGGCGCCGCCGCGTCCTACGTGGCGATGGCGGAGTACGTGAACAGCCCGCTGGACCGGGCGACCCTGGCCGGCGGATCCCTGGCCCGCCGCAACCCGCGCGCCCACGCCGTGATCGTGGACATGCGGCGACGCTACTTCGACATCCTCAATGAGGACCTGCGCGACCCCGACCTGGCCCGGGCCACGATGCTTCTGGCCGACGGGCTCTACTACGACGCCACGACCATCGGCGAGCCCTTCGAACACGAGCTGGACATCCCCGCGTTCCTGGCCCGCCTCACCCCGCGAACTGTGAGCTGAGCACCCGAAACCGCCGGTTTTCAGGGGTCAAGTCTCAGCTCGCGAGCGGTTTAGGCGGCCTCGGCGACCTCGGCGGCGGCGACCGCCCGATAGAGGGACGCCAGCAGCAGGGGCAGCTGGCTGGCTGGCGCATCCGGTGCCTCGGGGTGCCACTGCACGCCGGTGATCGGGAGGGTGCGGTGCTCGACGGCCTCGACCAGACCGTCGGGGGCGGTCGCCACGGGACTGAGGCCGGCGCCGAGCCGGCCGACGCTCTGGTGGTGGGCGCTCTGCACCGAGATGCGGGTGTCGCCGAGCGCCGCGGCGAGGGTGCTGGTGGAGCGGAGGACGACGGCGTGGGTTGAGAGGATCTCGTCGACGGGCACGCCGATGTTGCGGTGGATGCCGTCGTCGATGTGCTGGACGAGGTCGCCACCGAGGGCGACGTTGATGATCTGCAGTCCGCGGCAGATGCCGAGCACCGGGGTGCCCCGGTCGGCGGCGCGCTGCACGAGCGCGATCTGGCCCTCGTCGGCGTCGATGAAGTGCGGCGTCTCGCCCGGGTAGCCGGCCCGTGCACCGTAGAAGCGCGGGTCGATGTCTTCGCCGCCGACGATCACCACGGCATCGGCCGAGTCGGTGAGGTCCAGCAGCGCGGGGGCGTCGAGGTCGGCGGCGGCCAAGCGTACGACGGTCCAGCCGCCGTCGGTGCCGGCGTCGACGACCGTGGCGTTGAGGGTCTGCACCTTGGCGTGGTACTCCGGGCGATCGGGCCGGCTGCGGGTGACCTCGATGACGGCGAGGGTGGGCCGTTCGGGCAGTGACGGCGCGGGCAGGGCGGTCATGGTGGCGAGCTGGGTGGTGGTCATGACTCGCCTCCGTGACGGGATCGGGTGGTGGGGTGCGAATGGTGCGGGTTCCAGTGTGCCCGAGCCGCGCCATCGGCATCCGGTTCGCAGTAACAGGGCGCAACAGTGCCGGGGGTTCTATGCTCGACACGTCACCGCATCCGAGGGAGATCATCCATGCAGCCCAGCCGTACGCGCATACGACCGGCACTCCCCCGGATAGGCGCGGCCGTGCTGCTCGGGGCCGTCCTCGCCGTGCTCGGGGCAGGAGTCGGCGAACCGCAACCCGCCAGGGCGGATGACCCGGTGACGTTCGATCAGAGTCACATCGTCGACACCGTCGGAGCGCTCGGAGACCGGGAGCCCGAGGTGGTCGCCGCCCTCGATGAGCTCTTCGCCGGCACCCAGATCGACCTGTTCGTGGCCTACGTGTCGAGCTTCGACGGGGTGGACGACACGTCGACCTGGGCCGACCAGACCGCCGTGGACAACGGGTTCGGCGACAACGATGTGCTGCTGGCCGTGGCCACGGATGACCGGCAGTACCAGCTGTCGGTCGCCACCGACTTCGTGCTCGACGAGGCCCAGCTCGCCGAGGTGCAGAACACCGCCATCGAACCGTCGCTGCGGGAGAACGATTGGGCCGGCGCCGCCATCAACGGTGCCGCAGCCATGGAGCAGAGTGTGGCCGGCGAGCCCCTCAGCGCCCCCGTCATCACTCCTGGCGAGGCCAGCCCGAGTTCCGGCGGCTCCGGCGGCGGTTTTCCGCTCTGGATCGCCGTGTTGCTGGTGCTCGCCGTGGTTGGTGGCATCGTCGCGATCGTGATCGTGGTGCTGCGGCGGCGCGGCACCGCCCCCGTCACCGGCCAGGGCAAGCCCACTGACGAGGTGCCGACGGCCGAGCTGAAACGGGAGGCGTCGAGCGCGCTGATCGAGACTGACGACGCCATCAAGACCAGCGGCCAAGAGGTGGGCTTCGCGCTCGCCTCGTACGGGGCTGCCGCCGCGGAACCCTTCCAGGCCGCCGTGAGCGGCGCGGCCGGCAAGCTCAGTCAGGCGTTCACTTTGCAGCAGCGCCTCGACGACGCCGAACCCGATACCGAGGAGCAGGTGCGGGCCTGGTACCGCCAGATCATCGCCCTGTGCGCCGAGGCCAACCGTGCCCTCGACGAGCAGGCCGCCGCCTTCGACGAGTTGCGCCAGCTGGAGGCTAACGCCCCGGCCGCCGCGGCCGAGCTCGACACCGAGCTGGCTGCCGTCGATGCCCTCCTCGACCAGGCCGAGGCCCGGGTGGCGGAACTCGCCACTCGGTACGCCCCCGCCGCGATCGACACCGTCGCCGACAACCCCGAGCAGGCCGCCGAACGGCTCACCTTCGCCATCAACGCGCTGGCCGAAGCCCGCACCCAGCTCGCCGCCGGCGAACCGGGCGCCGCGGCCGTGGGCATCCGCGCAGCTGAGGAGGGCATCGACCAGGCCAAACTGTTGGTCGACGCCGTCGACAGGCTGGCCGCCGACCTGCAGCGGGCGGAGGCCGGCATCCCTGCGATGCTCGCCGACCTCGACACCGATCTGGTCGCCGCCCGCTCGCTGCCCGCTGCGGGCGAGGCGTCGGCCGCGGTTCCCGGGGTGATCGCCCGCACCGAGCAGACGCTGGCCGAGGTGCGCGCCAGCCTGGCCGCGCCGCCGATCAACCCGATCGAGCTGCTGCGCACCCTCGAGGCCGCGAATGCCGCCATGGATGCCGCGCTGCAGGGGGTGCAGAACGCCCAGTTGCAGGCGCAGCGCCTGCAGGCGGCGTTGGCCCAGAGCCTGCAGTCCGCGCGCAGTCAGGTGTCGGCGGCGGAGGACTTCATCACGGCCCGGCGCGGTGCGGTCGGCGCCGAGGCGCGCACCCGCCTGGCCGAGGCCGGCCGGTTGACCGCGCAGGCCGACTCCCTCGTTGCCAGTGACCCGGCCGCCGCGCTGGCCGTGTCCCAGCGGGCCGGCTCGCTGGCCGCGGAGGCGACGGCCATGGCCCGGCGCGACGTGGACAGTTTCTCGACCAATGACGATGACTTCGGAGACTTCTTCGGCGGTGGCGGGGCCAGCCGGCGCGGCGGCAGCAACGGCTCGATGGGAGCCGTGCTCGGCGGCATCCTGATCGGCCAGATCCTCGGCGGCGGCGGTGGGGGCGGCGGCATGTTCGGTGGCGGCAGCGGTGGCGGCTTCGGAGGGATGGGCGGTGGCGGTCGTCGCAGCAGTGGCGGCGGCTTCGGCGGTGGCGGACGCCCCGGCAGCTTCGGCGGCAGCGGCACCCGCGGCCGGCGGGGCGGTGGCGGCCGCTTCTAGAACTCGCCTGAACCTCCCGCCGCGAGATGACAGTTGAGGCCCCTTAGATGCTCAGGAAGCGGCCTGAAGTGGCGACTCGCCATCGGCATGCCGCAACAGACCCTTTCAACGAGCCGGAAGGGGCACTGTGCCGCAACTGCGCGAGACTCCTACCGCCCGAGCGCGAACAGGGGCGGGGCCGGGATGTCGACCGTCAGGTCGGCGAGGATCCGGCCGACGGTGGGGGTGAACTTGAAACCGTGGCCGGAGAAGCCGGCGCCCACGATCACCGGGCCGCGCCGGTCGAGCACGAAGTTCGAGTCCGGCGTGGTCGTGTAGGTGCAGCTGATCGCGGCGAAGTCGTCGGGGTCGGCGCCAGGCAGCCATTCTCGGGCGTAACGGCGCAGGGCCAGCAGCTGCTCGGGCTCGGCGGTGAAGTCCCGGTGGTCGGGGTCGACGACGGGGCCCACGCCGTGCCAGCCGGCCTTGATGCCCTCCCCCGGTGTGTGCATTCCGTAGACCGGGGACCGCCAGTACCCGTAACCGGGCGTGCCGGGCCGGTAGCCGTGATTGAAGCCCGGCCAGGTGAAGCTGGTGTCGAGCACGGCGAAGTGCGCCGGCTGCTCCTGGGTGACCACCAGGCGCGGCAACGGCAGCAGCCCGGCGAGCAGGGTGTCCGTCCAGGCGCCGAGCGTGACGATCACCCGTTTGGCCTCGAACTGTTCGGTGTCGGTGTCTACCAGCACCCTGTCATCGCCGATCACCGTCAGCCGGGTGGCCGGCATTCCGTGCTCGATGCGCGCGCCGTGGGCGGCCGCAGCGGTCTGCAGTGCGTCGACCGACGCATCCGCGTTCAGGCGGCCGGCCTCCGGCGTGTAGAGCACCTCGGTGTCGAAGCGGATGCCCGGCCAGCGTTCCCGCGCGGCGTCGACGGCCAGCAGTTCGGGGTCGAACCCCACCGAGGTGAGGGCCGCGTGCACCGCCGCGAACGGTTGACCCTGGCCGTGGTTGACCAGGCCCACCTGCTCGAGCAGCGTGGTGTCGGTGTCGTCCTCGAGCTCCCGCCAGAGCCGCAGCGCCTCTACCAGCATGGCCACGTAGGTGGGGTCGGAGTAGCTGAGGTTGAAGTTGCGGGAGGCGCCGTGCGAGGCGCCGGTGGTGTGCCCCCGGTCGAAGCGTTCCAGCAGGGTCACCTCGCGGCTGCGGCGGGACAGCTCCCAGGCGGCCGCTGAGCCCATTGCGCCGCCGCCGAGCACCAGGGTGTCGACACGGGTGGTCATCCGAGCACCTGGCGCACTGTGAAGTCGAGGGCGGCGACGGTGAGGGCGATCGAGGCCACGTCGATGCGTTCGTCGTTGCCGTGGAACAGCATCCGGAAGGTGCCGTAGTCCCAGCGCGGGCTGAGCAGGCCGAAGCCGTAGGCGGGGATGCCGCGGCGCCGGTAGAACCGGGCGTCGGAGCCGCCGACGCTGAGCACCGGCAGCAGGTCGGCGTTCGGGTAGGCGCGGGCGACCGCGGAGCTCAGCGCGGCGAACAGCGGGGTGTCCACCGAGGAGCGGGTGGCGGCCTCGAACCTGTCGCCGACGATGTCGATGTCGACCATCAGCTCGCCGAGGGCGTGGCGCAGGTAGGCGTCCACGTGGCCGGCGTCGGTGCCGGGCAGCACCCGGATATCGAGGTCCACGGTGGCCAGCGACGGGATGACGTTTTCCTTGGTGCCGGCGCGCACGATGTTGGGCGAGATGGTGGTGTGGCTTGAGGCGTGAGCGAAGCCGGCCAGGGTGCCCAGCTCGTGCACGGCGTCGTCGATACGGGCCGGGTCGGTGAGCCGCTCGGCCAGCTCGGCGGGCAGGCCGAGCACCGACACGTAGTGCCGCCAGTCCGCGGTGATCTGCACGGGCGCTTCGAACCGGGCCAACCGGCTCACAGCCTCGGCGGCGATCACGGCGGCGTTGCGGGCACCCCAGGGCGCCGAGCCGTGGCCGGGGGTGCCGTGCACGACCAGGCGTCGGCCGGCAATGCCCTTCTCCCCCACCGTGGTGGTGATCGACGGCCGCACGCCCACGGGCGCGCCGCCGGATTCGGTGAGCACAAAGTCGGCGTCGATGAGGTCGAGGCGGTGCTCGGTAAGCCAGCCCACTCCGTGCCGGCTGCCGCTCTCCTCGTCGGCGACGGCCGCGAAGACCAGGTCCCCGCGCGGCCGGAACGGGCCCATGGCGAGGTCGCGGATCACGACGGCGTAGCTGGCGGTGAGGTAGAGCATGTCCAGGGCGCCCCGGCCCCAAATCTCGCCGTCGACGAGCTCGGCGGTGAACGGGTCGCGGCTCCAGCCGTCCAGGTCCACCGGTACGACATCGGTGTGGCCGACCAGGGCGAGCGACGGGGCGGTCTTGTCGGTGCCGCGGAGGCGGGCGATCAGCGATGCCCGGCCGGGGTGCGGTTCCACCACCTCGAGCTCGAGCCCGGAGCCGGCGAAGAACCCCTCGAGGGTGCGCACGCTGCGGATCTCGCCGCCGGAGTCGGCGGTGCCTTCGTTCACACAGGCGTTGCGGATGAGATCGCGCAGCAGGTCGACGGTCTGGCGGGTGAGCACATCCGGGTCGGTCATCAGCGCACCATTCCCGCCAGGCTGTGGGCGAACTCGTCCAGAATGGCCCGGCCGGCCGGCCAGGCGCCGAGCTTGCTGGCCGCGTTGAGGTGCCCGGCGTTGCCCACGTCGACGAAGCCGGCGCCCCATGCGGCCGCCAGGTTACGGGCGGTGCCGAGAGCGCAATACGGGTCGTCAGCACTGGCGATCACCAGGGCGGGGACGCCGAGCAGGACCGGTTCGACCGAACGGAAGCTCGGCGCCGCCTGCGGGAACCCTGCTCCGAACCGATCCGGCGGCGCCACCAGCAGGGCGCCGCGAACGCGGCCGGGGTTCTGCGCCAGCCAGGCCGCGGCGGCCAGGCAGCCCAGGCTGTGCGCCACCAGGATCGTGTCCGGCGTGGTGACGGCCGCGTCCACGGCGGCGATCCAGTTCTCGAGGTCAGGCTCGTCCCACGAGGCCGGGCGGATGCGCACGGCATCCGTCTGTGTCGCCTGCCAGCGGGACTGCCAGTGCTTCTCGTTGGAGTCGTTGATGCCCGGCACGATCGTCAGGCTCAGGGGGGTCGGCATGCAACACACACTATCCGCCGCGGCGACGCTGCCGATGAATCGGGCGAAGGTGCAGGGGAACGCGGTAGCTTCTTAGCGTTGACACCCTTCGAAAGGACACTCACATGACCAAGCAGTCGATCTTCGGCCGCATCGCCCAGCTCACCCGGGCGAACATCAACGCGATGCTGGACTCCGCGGAAGACCCCCAGAAGATGCTCGACCAGATGGTGCGTGACTTCACCAACAGCATCGCCGATGCCGAAAGCGCGATCGCCGAGACCATCGGCAACCTGCGCATGCTCGAAGACGACCACCGCGAAGACGTGCAGGCCGCCGGCGAGTGGGGTCGCAAGGCCCTCGCCGCCAGCCGCAAGGCCGACGAACTGCGCACGAATGGCAACGCCGCCGACGCCGACAAGTTCGACAACCTGGCCAAGGTGGCCCTCGGCCGCCAGCTGCAGTCCGAGAAGGAGGCGAAGGACGCCGAACCGCAGATCATGAGCCAGACCGCCGTCGTGGAGCAGCTCAAGACCGGCCTGAACACCATGAAGACCAAGCTGGGCCAGCTCACCGCCAAGCGCAGCGAACTCATCGCCCGGTCCAAGACCGCTGCCGCGCAGTCGCAGGTGATGGATGCCGTGAAGAGCATCGACATGATGGACCCCACCAGCGAGGTCAGCCGGTTCGAGGAGAAGATCCGCCGCGAAGAGGCCAAGGTGCGTGGCGCCAGCGAACTCGCCGCATCCAGCCTCGACGCGCAGTTCGAGAGCCTCGACGACCTCGGTGAGCTCACCGAGGTGGATGCCCGCCTCGCCGCGCTCAAGGCCGGCTCGCCCTCCTCGATCGAGCAGTAGCGCACCGCCTCACACAGCGTGAATCCGGAACGGCCACGGGAATACCCCGGGGCCGTTCTGTATTGTCACCACCATGACTACTCTCGGAATCATCGGTGCCGGTCATATCGGCAGCCAGCTCGCCCGCCTCGGCGTGGCCAACGGATACGACGTCGTGGTGAGCAACTCCCGCGGTCCGGCGACCCTCGAGGGCCTGGTGGCCGAACTCGGGCCGCGGGCCCGCGCCGCCCTGCCCGCAGAGGCCGCCGCGGCCGGTGATCTGGTGATCGTCACGATCCCGCTGCACGCCATCGACACATTGCCGCTGCCCGAACTGGCCGGCAAGCTCGTGATCGACACCAATAACTACTACCCCCAGCGGGACGGCAACATCGTGGCCCTCGACGAGGAGACCTCGACGACCGCCGAGCTGCTGCAGGACCTACTGCCGGACGCCAGGGTCGTGAAGGCGTTCAACCACATCTACGCCGCGGACCTCACCACCGACGGCCAGCCGGCCGACTCGGCGAATCGCCGTGCCCTCGTCATCGCCGGCAACGACCCCGAGGCCCGCGCGGTCGTCACTGCGCTGCTGGACGACTTCGGTTTCGACACCGTGGACCTCGGCCCGCTGAACGAGGGCTGGCGGATCCAGCGCGACACCCCGGGCTACGGCCCGCGGATGGACGAATTCGAGCTGCGCGAGGCGGTGAGCGCGGCCATCCGTTACCGGGACATGCCGCAGGCGGTCTAGGCCGACGCCCCCGAACTGGCAGATGCGCCCGGCCGGGGCCGAGGGGCATACTGGGGTGGTGTCCCCCAACTACGTGGTCGTGCCGCAGTGGCAAGGTTCGGTTTCTCCGCGCGCGATGCGCCTGGTCGACGGGGCGGAGGCGATCCAGGGCGACCTGCCCTCCTCGGTCACCTTTCCCGTCGACGTGCCCGCCGAAGCGGGCGATGCCCTGGACACCGGCATCCACCGGTTCTCGGCGCTGCTGACGGTGCGTGACCGGCAGTTGGCCGTGCTCCGAGCCGGTTCGGAGCCGGTGCTCACGATCGGCGGCGACTGCGGGGTGTCCTTCGGCGCCGTCGAGCACGCCTCCCGCCGGCACCCCGGCGACATCGCGCTGGTCTGGTTCGATGCCCACCCCGACCTGCACACCAGCGAATCCTCGCAGTCCGGTGGCTTCGGTGGCATGGTGCTGCGCGCCATCCTCGGTGACGGCGTCGACGGTCTCGCGCTCGACGCCGATGCCCGGCTCAGCCCGGACCGGGTGGTGCTGGCCGGCGTGCGCGACATCGACCCGGCCGAAGATGTCTACATCACGGAGCAGGGCATCCCGCTGGTGCCGGTGGAGGATTTCGGCACCCCGGCGGCGGTCGTGGCCGCGGTCAAGCGCACGGGCGCCGCGCACGTGTATGTGCACATCGACCTCGACGTGCTCGATCCTGCCACGATCGTCGGCCTGTCGAACATCTACCCGTTCGGTCTGGCCGTGGAGGGCCTCACCGCCGCGATCACGGCGCTCCGCGCCGAATTCTCTCTGGCCGGCGCCACCATCGCCGGCTTCGCGCCGTCCTCCCCCGAGGCTGCCAACGACGACCTGCCCAGCATCCTGCGCATCATCAGCGCGATCACCCGCTGACGACCTTTTCGCTTGCCTGATCGAAGGAGATCAACCATGACCACGGAGGACTTGAAAGTCGTGACCGAGCGGCGCGGGCACCTGCTGCTGATCGGGCTGAATCGGCCCGAGAAGCGCAATGCGGCTGACTTCGCCGTGTTGCAGCAGCTCGCGCTGGCGTACGGGGAGCTGGAGCGTGACCCGGAGCTGCACGTGGGTGTGGTGCACGCTCTCGGCGAGCACTTCACCGCCGGGCTCGACCTGGCCGATGTGGGCCCGCGGCTCGGCCCCGACGGTATCGACATCGTGCCTGAGGGCGGCCTCAACCCCTGGCAGGTCGACGGCACCGCGCTGACCAAGCCCGTGGTGATCGCCGTGCAGGGCACCTGCCTCACCCTGGGCATCGAGCTGATGCTGGCCAGCGACATCGTCGTCGCCGCCGAGTCCACCCGGTTCGGCCAGATCGAGGTGAGCCGGGGCATTCTGCCGTTCGGCGGCGCCACGATCCGGTTCCCGCGCGCCGCTGGCTGGGGCAATGCCATGCGCTGGCTGCTCACCGGGGACATGTTCGACGTCAGGGAGGCGCACCGGATGGGGCTGGTGCAGGAGATCGTACCGAACGGTCGCGAGCTGCACCGTGCCATCGAGCTCGCCGAGCGCATCGCCGCGCAGGCGCCGCTGGCCGTGCAGGCCACCCTCGCCAGCGCCCGCACGGCGCTCCGTGACGGACCCGCAGCGGCCGAGGCCGAGCTGCAGCCCGCCCTGGCGCGCCTGGCCGGGTCGACGGATGCCCGCATCGGCATGGAGGCGTTCCTCTCGCGCCAGCCCGCCGCGTTCCAGGGACGCTAGTCTGGCGAACTCTGGATTCCTCCCGGGAACGGTCGGTAGGCTGCGACGATGACCGACTCTGCAGCGATGCCCGCCACCCGTAGCTATGACGTCATCGTGATCGGTGCCGGCGCCGTGGGCGAGAACGTGGCCGACCGCACCGTGCAGGGGGGCCTCCGCACCCTCATCGTGGAGGCCGAACTCGTCGGCGGCGAGTGCTCATACTGGGCCTGCATGCCCTCCAAGGTGCTGCTGCGCAGCGGCGCCGCCCTCGCCGCGGCCCGCCGGGTGGCCGGCGCGGCCGAGGCGGTCACCGGGCAGCTCGACGTGGCTGCCGTGCTGGGGCGCCGCACCACCTTCACGCACGACTGGAACGACGACAGCCAGGCCGACTGGCTGGCCTCCGCGGGCATCGACCTGCTGCGCGGCCACGCCAGGCTCAGCGGCGTGCGCGAGGTCACCGTGCAGACGACGGATGGGCCGGTGGTCGTCACTGCCAGGCACGCCGTGGTACTCAGCACCGGGTCCAGCGCCCTGTTGCCCGACATCGACGGCCTCTCCGACGTGTCACCGTGGACCAGCCGGGACGCCACCTCGGTGACGAACCTGCCCGGCCATCTCGCCATCATCGGCGGTGGTGTCGTCGCCGTGGAGATGGCCGCCGCGTACCGGTCGCTTGGCGCCGAGGTGACCCTGCTCGTGCGCAGCTCCCTGCTGCGGGACCAGGAACCGTTCGCCGGCGAGCTGGTGGCCGCCGCCCTCGCCGACGCGGGTGTCCAGGTGCTCACCGGCGCCAGCCCCACCGCCGCCCGCCGCATCGATACCGGCCAGGTGGCCCTGGTGCTCGCCGACGGCCGCACCATCACGGCCGACGAGGTGCTCGTGGCCACCGGCCGGGCGCCGCGCAGCCAGGACCTCGGCCTCGAGAACGTGGGCCTCACCCCGGGCGACTGGGTCGACGTGGACGACACCCTGCTGGTCACCGGCGACTCCGCCGCCCTGGCCGGCGACTGGCTCTACGCCACCGGCGACGTGAACCACCGGGCGCTGCTCACCCACCAGGGCAAGTACCAGGCCCGTGCGGCCGGCGACGTCATCGTCGCCCGCGCCAGGGGCACGGTGGTCGACGACGCCCCATGGGGCACCCACGTGGCCACGGCCGATCACGCCGCCGTGCCGCAAGTCACCTTCACCGACCCCGAGGTGGCCTCGGTCGGGCTGACCGCCGCCGCGGCCGAGCAGGCCGGCTACCGCATTCGGGTGCTCGACTACGACCTGGCCGGGGTCGCCGGCGCCAGCGTGCTGGCCGACGGCTACAGCGGGCAGGCCCGCGCCATCGTCGACCTCGACACCGAGGTGCTGCTGGGTGTCACCTTCGTGGGCGCCGGTGTCGGCGAGCTGCTGCACGCGGCCACCATCGCCGTGGTCGGCGAGGTACCGATCAGCCGGCTTTGGCACGCTGTGCCCAGTTACCCCACCCTCAGCGAGGTCTGGCTGCGGCTGCTCGAGGCCTACGGCCGGCCGCCGGCCAGCAGCGACCGGAGCCTCTGATGCGACGGCTTCTGCTCGATTCCCCGCTCAGCCGGGCCGGGTATCTGTACGCCACCGCGGTCGGCCTGGTCTGGGGTGCGATCTGGAGCACCGGCCGCGTCGAACACCGGAACGGCCTGTTCGTGTTCCGCGGGCTGCCCGCCTGGTCGTTCGGCCGCGGCGGCTCCTGCGTGGGCGCCGTCTACCTCACCAACCAGAACGTGACGGCAGATGTGCTCGAGCACGAGGCCGTGCACAAGGTGCAGTGGCAGCGTTACGGCATGCTTTTTCCGCTGCTGTATCTGCTCGCCGGGCGGGACCCGTTGAAGAACCGGTTCGAGATCGAGGCGGGCCTGGAGAAAGGCGGCTACCTACGCCAGAAGCGTGCGGCTACGCGTGCTCCGCGCGCCCGTCACGCCAGTACCCCATGAAGGCCACCTGGCGACGGTTGATGCCGACCTCGGAGACGAGGAAGCGGCGCAGCCGCTTGATCACACCGGCTTCACCGGCCAGCCAGGCGTAGAGCTCGCCGTCGAGAGCCGATCCGTCCGGCACCTCCCAGAGGATGCTCTCGTCGATGTCGATGTCGGGCAGCTCGGTACCGCTGTGGTGTGCGGTCAGGAAGCGGGCCGTCCAGCCCCGAACGGCGGATTCGAGCGCGGAACCGTGGGCGGCGCCGTTGCGGGCCAGCCAGGTCACGGTGACCCCGTCGGGAGCGTTGGTCTCGTGCGCGTCGCCGTCTTCGGGCACCTCGATGTAGGCGCAGCCCCGAGCGGTGCGCGGCAGGGCCGAGAGGATGGCGCAGATCGCCGGAGCGGCGGTCTCGTCGCCGGCGATGAGCACGGTGTTGGCGTTGCCCGGGGCCCACTCGATGCCCACGATCGGGTTGTCGCCGTCGGCGACAGGTCCCACGATGGCGACCTCGTCGCCGACGATCGCGGCGCGCACCCAGCGCGATGCGGGGCCGGCGTCGCCGTGGGTGACGAAGTCGATGTCCACCTCGCGGTGCTCGGGGCGGGCGTGCCGCACGGTGTAGGTGCGCAGGGGGTTCCGGCGCTCCGCGGGCAGGTCGCGCCAGGTCTCGTACCAGGAGTCGCTCTGCGGGAAGGACGAGACCCCGACGCCGGGCAGCGGGAGGACGAGCTTGATGCGCTGATCGAGGCCGGCGGTGCCGAATTCGTGCAGGTCGGGGCCGGTGAAGGTCACCCGGGTGAAATTTGTCGACAGACGTTGCACGCGGGCCACCGAGACGGCGAACGGGCGGTAGCTGGGGCGCGGTGCCCGCACGCGTGCGGCGGCCGGCGCGGGAGCGACTGTCGAGGTAAGCATGGCCTAAGTATGGCATGCCTTACCTATGTTTCACCTAGCGATTTCCGGTGAACGGTTCCGAGGTGGGTCGTTACGCGGCGGTGACCCACTCGCTGGCGACGTAGCTGCCCGCGCCGCGCCGCGTGGCCGGGCTGACGTAGCCGGTGGGGATCGCGGCGGGCTGTCCGCTGCTCACGTAGCCGGCCGGCTCGGCTGAACGATCGGTGCGGGGGCCGGCGATGCTGATGTAGGAATTCATGATGCTCCTGTCGGGTGGGGCTGGTTTCGACGCAGAGCTTCATTGGACGCGTGCTGGTGGTGGTGTGTGATCGCGCGGCCGGCCGGCTGGGCCGGCCGCGCGAGTGAGGTGGTGCGGGTGTTACTCGCCGACGCCGACGGGCTCAGCGGCCACGTTGGCCGAGCCGGCCGCAGCGTCGGTGGCCAGGTTCAGCCTGAGGCTCGCGCCGAGGGTGGTGTCCACGTTCGTCCAGTACTGGATGGCGCGTTCCTTGACCTCGGGGCGGGTGACGCCACCGACGGCACCGGTGATGGTCTCCAGGAACCGGGCCTTGGCCGCGTCGTCGAAGACGTCGCGGTAGAGGGTGCCGGCCTGGCCGAAGTCGTCGTCCTCGGAGCGGAGGGTGGCGGCGCTGCGCACCAGCGCACCGTCGAACTCCCAGCTGCCGTCGCCCGCGAGGGCCGGATCGGCGACGGGGCCGCCGAGCGAGTTGGGCGCGTAGACCGGGGCGCTGGCGTCGTTGAAGTGGTACCGGGCGGCGCCATCCTGCGAGTAGTTGTGCACCGGGGCCTGGGGCGCGTTCACCGGCAGCTGGTTGTAGTTGGTGCCCACGCGGTAGCGCTGGGCATCCGGGTAGGAGAAGATACGAGCCATCAGCATCTTGTCGGGGCTGGCGGCGATGCCGGGCACGAAGTTGGCCGGCGAGAACGCGGCCTGTTCGATCTCGGCGAAGAAGTTGCCCGGGTTGCGGTTGAGGGTGTGCGTGCCCACCTTGATGAGCGGGAAGTCCGCGTGCGGCCAGACCTTGGTGAGGTCGAACGGGTTGAACCTGTAGGTCTTGCCCTCTTCGTAGGGCATGACCTGCACGTGCACGTCCCAGGACGGGAAGTCGCCGGCGTCGATGGCTTCGTAGAGGTCGCGCCGGTAGTAATCGGCGTCGGCGCCGGCGATGAGCTCGGCTTCTGCGCCTTCCATCTCGATGTTGCCCTGGTTGGAGGTGAAGTGGTACTTCACCCAGAAGCGCTCACCGGCGGCGTTGATCCACTGGTAGGTGTGCGAGCCGAAGCCGGGCATGGTGCGCCAGGACCGCGGCAGGCCGCGGTCGCCCATCAGGTAGGTCACCTGGTGGGCGGACTCGGGCGAGAGGGTCCAGAAGTCCCACTGCATGTCGGCGTCGCGGAGGCCGGAGCCGGGCAGGCGCTTCTGCGAGTGGATGAAGTCGGGGAACTTGATGCCGTCGCGGATGAAGAACACCGGGGTGTTGTTTCCGACGATGTCGTAGTTGCCCTCCTGGGTGTAGAACTTCACCGAGAAGCCGCGCACGTCGCGCCAGGTGTCCGGGCTGCCCTGCTCGCCGGCGACGCTGGAGAAGCGCTGCAGGGTGTCGGTGCGCGCGCCGGGCTGGAACAGCGCCGCGCGGGTGTATGCGGACACGTCACCGGTGACTTCGAAAACGCCGTGCGCTCCGCCGCCCTTGGCGTGCACGATGCGCTCCGGGATGCGCTCGCGGTTGAACTGCGCGAGCTTCTCGACCAGGTAGCGGTCGTGCAGGGCGGTGACGCCGTCGGCGCCGGCGGTGAGGGAGTGCTCGTCGCTGGGAACCGGGGTTCCGGTCTGGGTGGTGGTGGGGGGCAGTGTTGTCATGGTGCTCCTTCGTGTCATGTGCTGGTCGTTCGCGTCGTTTAGAAGTCGGTGGATGTCGAGGGGAGCGTCGTGCCGGTCTGGCAGTCCGGGCAGAGACCCCAGAAGGTGACCTCGGCGGTCTGCACGACGAAGCCGGCGGTGTCAGACGGGGTCAGGCAGGGAGCTTCGCCGGTCACGCACTCCACGTCGCGAACGCTGTGGCAGTTCGTGCAGACGATGTGGTGGTGGTTGTCGCCCACCCGGCGCTCGAACAGCGCGGCGGAGCCGGCCGGTTCGATGCGGCGCACCAGACCGGCGGTGTTGAAGGCGCCGAGCACACCGTAGACCGCCTGCAGGGAGGTGCCGGGCAGTTGCCGGCTGACGGCCTCGAAGAGCTGGTCGGCGGTGGCGTGCGGAGACGCGGCGAGCCCGCCAAGCACGGCCAGCCGGGGTGCGGTGACCTTCAGTCCCGCAGCGCGAATCTCGGCGGCATGGTCGGCGGCGTGGTCGAGGGCGGCTGGTATCGCCTGGTCGTCCATTCCGTGTCTGTGCATGCCCTCACGCTAGCAGTTGTTTTGAATCACTCAAAACAAGACACGCCGGTCACAGGCCGGCCGGCACCCGGTCCTGCCAGCGGAGCCTGCGCTCCAGTTGCGCCCCGAGCGCCAGCAGGGTGGCCTCGCCGCCCGGCCGGCCGATCAGTTGAACACCCATCGGCAGCCCGTCGGCGGTCTGCGCGACGGGCAGGGTGATGGCCGGCAGGCCGCAGACATTCACCATCGAGGTGAACGGCGTGTACTGCACCTGCTGGGCGAAGTTGCGTTCGCCATCCGTGGCGTCGTACCAGCCCACAGGTCGCGGGGTCAGCGCCAGCGCGGGCGTGAGCACGGCGTCGAAGCGGGCCAGCTGACGGATGAACGAGCGCTCGTAGGCGGCCAGGGTGCTCAGCGCCTCGGCCACGGCGCTGCCGGTCAGCGAACGGCCGCGGTGCATCAGCCACCGGGTGAGGGGTTCGAGCAGGGCCTCCTGCTCCGGGGTTTCGGCGGGGATCCGGGCCGCGCTGAGCTGCCACAGCGCCCGGAAGGCCGGCGCGTAGCTCGGGTCTGCCGTGAGGGCGGTTTGTTCGATGCCGTGCCCCATCGCCGCGAAGCCGTCCACGGCCGAGGTGAGCGCGGCCAGGGCCTCCGGAGCCAGGCTGATCTCGTAGGCGTCGTCCCAGGCCGAGGTGGTCATCACGCCCAGCTGGTACCGGCCCTCACCGCGGATGGCGGCGCCGAGCAGCTGCTCGTCTCCCCCGGGCGCCCGCACCGAGAACGGATGCTCCGGCCGGCCGCCGCCCGGCGCGATCATGGCGTCCAGCAGCAGGGCCGCATCCGCCACGGTGCGGGCCAGCGGGCCGGCCACCGGCAGTCCGCCGGGCACGTCGAGGCCGCTCGCCGCCGGAATTCGGCCCCGGGACGGCTTCAGGCCGACGAGGCCGCAGGCGGCGGCGGGGATCCGCACCGAGCCGCCGCCGTCACTCCCGGGTGCGAACGGCAGCATCCGGGCGGCCACGGCCACCGCGGCGCCGCCGCTGGAGCCGCCGGCGCCGAAAGTGGGGTTCCAGGGATTGCGGGCCGGCGGGGCGGCCAGGCTCTCGGTGTAGGAGGGCAGACCGAACTCGGGTGTATTGGTCTTGCCCAGGCTGATTCCGCCGGCAGTGTCGAGGGCCTGCACGAGCAGGTCGCTGGTTTCGGGCACGTTGTCCCGCATCAGCCGGGAGCCCAGGCGCGCGGGCACGCCGGCGCGCAGCTGCAGATCTTTGTCGCCGAAGGGCAGGCCCCATAGCGGTGCGGTGCGGGGAACCTCGTTCTCCACGAACCGGGCCCTGGCCAGGGCGGCCTCGGCGGTCACGGTGACAAAAGCGCCGAGCCCGGGGTTCAGCCGCTCGATGCGGGCCAGGTAGTGCTCGGTGAGGTCGGTGGGGCTGATCTCGCCCCGCTGCAGCGACCGCCACTGGTCGAGGGCGGTCAGTTCGAAGAGGTCGGCCATCCCCCGAGCCTAGCCATGCTGGCGCCGGAAACCCCGGCGAGGGTAGCCTCGGAGGATGACCCGCACCAAGACTGCCGCGCTGTACAACCCGATGGGCACGACCGCCCTGGTCACCGGCGCGTCCAGCGGGCTGGGGGTGGGCTTCGCGCACGAGCTCGCCCGCCGCGGCGCCGACCTGGTGCTCACCGCCCGGCGGCTCGACCGCCTGGAGGCCCTCGCGGTGGACCTGGCCGAGAAATACGGCACCGTGTCGACGGTGATTCCGCTCGACCTCGCCGAACCCGGCGCCGTACCCGAGCTGGTGCGGGACCTGACCGAACGCGACATCCGGGTGGCCACCCTGGTCAACAACGCCGGCTTCGGCCATTTCGGCGCCCTGGTGGATGCGCCGGCCGGCCGGGTGCACGACCAGGTCGCCGTGAACGTGGCGGCGCTGACGGATCTCACCCACGCCCTGCTGCCCGGTCTTCAGGCCGCGGCCCTCGCCCATCCGCACGGGGCCGCACTGGTGAACCTGGCCAGCACCGCAGCGTTCCAGCCGGTGCCGCGGCTGGCCGTGTACGCCGCCGCCAAGGCCTACGTGCTCAGCCTCACCGAGGCGCTCTGGTACGAGACGCGGGCCACCGGCCTCAAGGTCACCGCGGTGTGCCCCGGCCCCACCGAGACCGAGTTCTACGCCGTCGCCCGGCGGTCACCGGACGGGCCGCGGCGTCTGATGAGCGTCGACGAGGTGATGCACACGGCCTTCGCCGCTCTCGACGCGGCCACGACTCCCCCGCACACCGTCGTCGGCGGCCAGAACCGGGTCGTCGCCTGGCTGGCCGGAACAGCACCCCGGCGCGCCGTGGTGACGGTGACCGGGCGGTTGTCGCGCCGCTGAGTTGCCGGCTGCCGCTACTTCAGGCTCTTCTGAAGCAGCACGGTGCCCAGCCAACGCTCGAACTTGAAGCCGACCTTGCCCATCCGGCCGATCTCCTCGAAACCGAAGTCCTGGTGCAGCTTGATCGAGGCGTCGGCGCCCTGGTCGGCGATCACGGCGATGATCTCCTTGAGGCCGGCGGCCCTGGACCGCTCGATGAGTTCGGCCAGCAGAACCCGGCCCAGCCCCTTGCCGGTGGAGGCGGCACCGAGGTAGATGGAGTTCTCGACGGTGAACCTGTAAGCCTTCTTCTGCTTCCACGGGCTCACCAGGGCGTAGCCGAGCAGCTGGCCGGCAGGGGACTCGGCGACGATGAACGGCATGCCGAGCTTGGCCAGGTAGTGGAACTTGTCGCGCCATTCGGCAAGCGTCATCGCATCCTCGTCGAAGGTGACGGTGCTGTTCGCGACGTAATAGTTGTAGATCTCCTGAATATGGGGCAGGTCGGTCTCCACCGCGTCGCGCAGCGCGTACTCGAACGGCGCCTCGGGCGCCGGCGCCGGAGACAGGTGACGCGGCAGCCGCCGACGGGGCTGGTATTCCTCTTCTAACACCGGACGGGTCCTCTCCACATGCTGTTCAGGCTACCGTCAGCGACCAGTCGATGGGCGCGGCGCCCTGCGCGGCCAGCAGCGCGTTCGCCCGGCTGAACGGGCGCGATCCGGTGAATCCACGTCGGGCCGACAGCGGGCTCGGATGCGCGGAGACGATGGTGGGGGTGTCTCCCAGTAGCGGGGCGAGGTTTTCGGCGTCCTTGCCCCAGAGGATGGCGACCAGCGGCGTGCCGCGGGCGGCCAGCGCCCGGATGGCCTGCTCGGTCACGGCCTCCCAGCCGTGTCGCCGGTGCGAGCCCGCGGCGCCGGCCCGCACCGTGAGCACCCGGTTGAGCAGCAGCACGCCGTGCCGGGTCCAGGGGGTGAGGTCGCCGGTGGCCGGGGTCGGCAGCCCGAGGTCGTCGTGCAGCTCGGTGAAGATGTTGCCTAGGCTCCGCGGCACCGGGCGCACCTCAGCGGCCACCGAGAAGGCCAGGCCCACCGGATGCCCTGGGGTCGGGTACGGGTCCTGGCCCACGATGAGTACTCGCACGTCGGCGAACGGCTGCCGGAAGGCCCGCAGGATGTGCTCCGGCGCGGGCAGCACCCGTTCGCCGGCCGCGGCGTCGGCCCGCGCGAAGGCGAGCGGGGCCGCGAACGGGTCCACGGTGTTCACGTCGACCGGCGCATCCCCCGCGCCGGGGACGCCGAAGGCGCGCGCCCAACCGGGTTCGATCGGCGCCGCGATCAGCGCGGGTTCTGCCATCCGCTAGGCGCCGAAGGTACTCACCAGCACCCCGCCCTCGGATTCGCTGACGGTCCAGACACTGCCGGCGCCGGCCACGCCGAGGGTGCCCTGGCCCACGATCAGCACGGTGCCCTCGTCCACGGCGAGGCCGCCGCGGATGAGTCCGGCCTCGGTGGCGGCGACCATGCGGCTCAGGGTGCCCCACTGGGCGACGTGCACGTCGACGGTCACGTCGAGCAGGCCGATGCCGTTCTCGATGGTGATCTCGTCGAGGTCTTCCGAGGCCTCCTGCGGGCTCACCGGCACGCCGCCGATGCGCCAGCCGCCGAGCAGGGCTCGCTCGGCCGCGATCATCGCGCCGGCGGAGTAGCCCAGGTACGGGATGCCGGCGGCCACCTGGCGGCGGATCTCACCGGCGATGGGCGCGACGGCCGTGAGATAGGCGGGGGTGAGGCCGCCGCCGATGACGATGCCGTCGGCATCCGCCACCGCCAGCAGGGTCGCCAGGCCATCGAGGGCCAGCGACGTGATGACGGGGTCAAGCGGGCCGGCTGCTTCGAGCGCGGCGACAAGTTTGGCGGCGTGGTCGTCGCCGTCGCCGTTCCGCACCACGACGATCGCGATCCGCGGGTCGGTGCGGCCGGCGGCGGTGGCCCGCAGGGCGGCCTCGGCCAGGAACGGCCCGAAGACCGCCGCGTCGTTCTCGGTGTCGTTTTCGGGGGCCCAGCCGCCGCCGACGAGGTGGATGCTCATGCGTCGACCACCGAGGTGAGCGGGGTGGCCGTGACGGGCGGGAGCGACGACCAGGGGAAGACGATCCAGCCGTCGGTCTCGCGCCAGGTGAAGTCGGGCACGTGCACGGTGCGCGGCTTGGTGTACAGGGTGGCGGAGCGCACCTCACCGGCCGATTCCTTGAGGATGCCGACCACGAGGGCGAGGGTGTGGCCGGAGTCGGAGACGTCGTCGACCAGCAGCACCCGCAGGCCCGCGAGGGCCGGGGCGTCGAGCATCGGGCCGGACAGCACGGGCTCGGGCAGGCGCTCGTCGATGCCGCTGTAGAACTCGACGTTGATGGAGCCGCAGTTCTTGGTGCCGAGGGCGTAGGAGATGGCTCCGGCGAGCAGCAGTCCGCCGCGGGCGATGGCGATCACGACATCGGGCTGGAAGCCGCTGGCCAGCACCGTCGAGGCCAGCGACCTGGAGGCGTCGGCGAAGTCGGTCCACTCCAGCACCTCGCGCGGCGGGTCGATGGTGGCGGGGGGCGCGGTTTGCTGCTGGTCGGGTTGCATTTGTCAATGGTAGAACCTCGGGCGGCCGCAGTGCGCGGCCGAAGGGCCCGGTTCCGCGGCGACGCCCCGGTTACAGGAGAATTGACCCATGATCACACTGCACCAGGACGCCCACGGTTTCATCCGCATGAACCGCCACTTCCCCAGCAAGACCCCCATCGCGATTCTCTTCACCGACGGCACGACCGGCGAGTACACCGGCGCTCGGCTGAACGACCTGTACGACGCGGCGCTGGCTACCTTCCGCGCCGAGAACCGCCTGGATGCCAAGGGCTTTTCCCGCGCGCCGGCGAAGACCGTGCACCCCACCAACAACGTGGAATTCGTGCCGGTCGAGTCCGGGATGGCGCCGTAACCGTCTTGTGAGCCTTCTGCCGCACAGCGCCGAGGTGGAGATCGTGCTGCTCCTGGCCTCCCCCGTGCACCGCTACGAGGGGCGCCCGGCCGACGGGCCGCTGCCGATGGTCGGCGCGGAGAGCCACCCCAGCGTCCGCCTGCGGGCGGGCCTGGGCATCGTGGGCGACCGGCACTTCGCCAAACCGGCGCACGTACACGCGTCGGTCACCGTGATGAACGCCGACGTTCTGGCGCAGGTGGCGGATGACCTCGGCCTGCCGCGCACTCTGGACCCGGCCGCCACCCGGCGCAACGTCCTGCTGCGCGGGGTGGATATCGACTCTCTGCGCGGCGCCACGTTCTCGCTCGACACCGGCGACGGCCCGGTCGAGTTCCTGGTCAACCGGCCGGCGAACCCGTGCGCCTGGATGGACGTGGTGCTGGCTCCCGGCGCGCACCGGGCCCTGCGGGGCCGCGGCGGCATGCGCTGCGAACCGCTGACCGACGGGATGCTGCGGCTCGGGCCCGCCCGGCTGCGCTGCAGCAGCCCCCTGACCGGTGTGGGGCTTACGGGTGCCGAACCGCCTGGCCGGCCAGCACGGCCCGGTAACCCTCCCGGTAGCTCGGATAGGTGAAGCTGAACCCGGTCTCGAGGATTCGACGGTTGCTCACGCGTTTGTCGCCGCCGCGGCGGCCGCCGGTCTCGACGATCTCCGGGTGGGGCAGGCCGAGTTCGTCGGCGAGGAAATCCAGCACCTCGGTGGCGGGCACCGGCGTCGAGTCGACGCCGAGGTAGAGCGGGTCGGGCGCCGTGTCCCGACAGACCAGGTGCACGATCATGGCCGCGGCGTCGTCGCGGTGGATCCGGTTACTGAGACGGCCGCGCGCGGCAATCGTCGCCCGCCCCTCGCGGACCTGCCTGATCAGGCGCTCCCGGCCGGGGCCGTAAATGCCGCCCAGGCGCAGCACGACGGCGGCCGGGATCCGGCTGCGCAGCAGCTGCTCGGCCTCGAGCAGGATCGAGTCGGTGCCCGGTCCCGGGGCCGCCGGGGTCTCCTCGTCGACAGTGCTGCCGTCGTTCACGTCGTACACCGCGGTGGAGGACACCAGCAGGAACCGGCGCGGGGTGACCCCGGTCGCGTCGAGGGCGTCGAGGAGGTTGGCCAGGCCGGTCACATACGCGGCCCGGTACACCGCGGGGTCTGGGTTGCCCGCGGCGACGGTCACGATCACGATCTCGGTGTCCGCCGGCACCTCGGGCCGCTCGCGGCTCAGGTCGACGGACTGCCCGTTGAGGGCGACCGGGAGCACCCCGGCCTGGCGGCGCACTCCCACCACTCGTTGGCCGAGGGCGACCAGGCGGAGGCCCACCTCGGTGCCGAGGTCGCCGCATCCGGCTATCAGTACAGTCATGACTCCAGTATGGAGCGGCTCGCGCGGCGTCAGAGCACGTCGCCGTCGGCCGCCGGCGGAACGTGGCGTTCCGGCGTGCCGTTGTAGACCGACAGCGGCCGGATCAGCGCGTTCGCGGCCAGTTGCTCCATGATGTGCGCGGTCCAGCCGGTCACCCGGGCGGCGACGAAGATCGGCGTGAAGCTGGCGGTGTCGAAACCCATCAGGTGGTACGCCGGGCCGGCCGGGTAGTCCAGGTTGGGCAGGATGCCGGTGCGGGTCTTCATGCCGTCGGCGAGCGATTCGTAGAGGTCGAGCAGGTCGGGCCGGTCGAAGTGGTCGATCAGGGTGAGCAGCGCCGCGTGCATGGTGGGCACCCTGGAGTCGCCGTGTTTGTACACCCGGTGGCCGAAGCCCATCACCTTGCGCTTATGCGCGAGGGTGTCCTCCAGCCAGAGTTCGGCGCGCTCCGCCGACCCGTCGCCCAGGCCGATCTCGCTGAAG
Organism: Cryobacterium sp. TMT4-31; assembly: GCF_004403385.1. Classification (NCBI taxonomy): domain Bacteria; kingdom Bacillati; phylum Actinomycetota; class Actinomycetes; order Micrococcales; family Microbacteriaceae; genus Cryobacterium; species Cryobacterium sp. TMT4-31. The sequence goes on along the minus strand of NZ_SOGI01000009.1, from coordinate 8,163 downwards.
ATGTGCATCACGGCCTCGTTCGCGCCGCCGTGCAACGGGCCCTTGAGCGCCCCAATCGCCCCGGTCACGGCGGAGTAGAGGTCGGAGAGGGTGGAGGTGATCACCCGGGCCGTGAACGTGGACGCGTTGAAGGAGTGCTCGGCGTACATGATCATCGACACGTCGAAGGCTTCGACGACCTCGACCTCCTGCACCTCGCCGAAGGTCATGTAGAGGAAGTTCGCCGAATAACCGAGGTCGTCGCGGGGTTCGACGAGGTCGAGGCCGTGCCGGCGGCGCTGATCGTACGAGACGATCGCCGGCAGCTGCGCGAACAGGCGCAACGACTTGGCCAGGTTGGCCTCCACCGACGAGTCCGGGGTGCTCAGGTCGTTGGCGCCGATCACGCTCACGGCGGTGCGCACCACGTCCATCGGATCGGCGGAGGTGGGGATCTCGTCGATCACCCGGCGCACCGAGTGATCCAGGCGCCGGAGTGACCGCTCGGCGACCTCGAATGCGGCCAGTTGCACATCGTCCGGCAGCTCGCCGTGCCAGAGCAGGTAGGCGACCTCTTCGAAGCTCTTCTGCGCGGCCAGTTCCTGCACCGGGTAGCCGCGGTAGAGCAGCGAGTTGGAGTCGGGGTTGACCCTGGACACCGCCGTCGTATCGGCCACAACCCCGGCCAGGCCGCGGTGGATCTCCGGCACGACCGGCTGTTGCACCGGGGCCGTGTGGGTGGGCTGGTTGATAGTCATTTCGCTCCTTTGCGTCCTGAGGTACTTGGCCGTGCTGGTACTGCTTCGTGGTGCCGTTGTGGTGCTGGGCTAGCCGTCGTGACCGCTCAGAGTGAAGTTGAAAATCCCCGAATCGAAGCGATTGTAAGCCTCGTAGTCCAGCAGCCGGTAGAGCTCGGCGCGGGTTTGCATGTCCGGCAGCCGGCTGGTCAACGAGCCCTCGGCGAGGATGGTGTCCAGGCCCGCAACGGCTGCGCCCATCGCCAGGCGCAGCAGCGACACCGGGAAGATCACCAGGTTGATGCCCACGTCGGCGAGCTGGTCGACCCTGAAGAGTTCGCTCTTGCCGAACTCGGTCATATTGGCCAGGATCGGCACGTCCACCGCCGCCCGGATGGCTTCGAATTCGGCCAGGGTGCCCATGGCCTCGGGGAAGATCGCGTCGGCGCCGGCATCCACCAGCGCCTTGGCCCGGTCGATCGCTGCGGCCAGCCCGTCGACGGCGCGGATGTCGGTGCGCGCCATCACGAGCAGGTTCGCATCCCGCCGGGCGTCGACGGCCGCGCGGATGCGCTTGAGGGCCGTGTCGGTGTCGACGACCTGCTTGCCGTCCAGGTGCCCGCAGCGTTTGGGGTTGACCTGGTCCTCGATGTGCAGGCCGGCCACGCCGGCATCCTCGAGGGTCTGCACGGTGCGGGCCACATTCATCGGCTCGCCGAAGCCGGTGTCGGCGTCGACGAGGGTGGGCAGGTCGGTCATCCGGGAGATCTGCTGACTGCGGCCGGCGACCTCGGTGAGAGTGGTCAAACCGATGTCGGGCAGACCGAGGTCGGCGGCGAGCACGGCACCGGAGATGTAGACGCCCTCGAATCCCTTGGCCTGGATCAGTTTGGCGCTGAGCGGGTTGAACGCGCCGGGGAAACGCAGCAGCTCGCCGCCGGCGAGGTCGGCGCGGAGTTGCGCGCGCTTGGCGGCGGGGGTGAGTCCGGAGTAGAGCATCAGAAGATTCCGTTCAGGCTGGGCAGCGGTTCGAGGAGGCCGGGGCGGGCCACCAGGGTGAGGCCGCCGAGTTCGGCAGCGGTCAGCTCCGGCAGCCGCTGGGCGAGGTCCAGGAACCGCTCGATCTCGGCCGGCTCCAGGGCGTTCGCGGCGAGCAGCCGGAACTTGGCGACGTAGTCGGCGCGCACGAACGGGCGGGCGCCGAGCGGATGCGCATCCGCGACGGCCAGCTCGTCGACCAGACGGCTGCCGTCGGCCAGCAGGATCTCGACACGGCCGCCGAACGCCTTCTCGGCGGGGTCGCTGGAGTGGTACCGGCGGGTCCACTCGGCATCTTCGCTCGTGCTGACCGTGTTCCACAGGGCCACGGTGTCGGCCCGGCCGGCGCGCTCGGGCCGGTAGGAGTCCTCGTGATGCCAGGAGCCGTCCTGGAGCGCGACGGTGAAGATGTACGGCACCGAGTGGTCCAGGGTTTCCCGGCTGGCCAGCGGGTCGTACTTCTGTGGGTCGTTGGCTCCGGAGCCGATCACGTTGTGGGTGTGGTGTGAGGTGTGGATGACGATGCTCGCCACCGCGCCGGGCACCAGGATTTCGGGGTGCTCGCGGTGCAGCTTCCGGGCCAGGTCGATGAGCGCCTGGGCCTGGTACTCCGCGGAGTGCTCCTTGGTGAAGCTGTCCAGGATCGCCCGTTTGGGCTCACCCGCGGCCGGCAGGGCTACGTCGTAAGCGGCATCCGGTCCGTCGAGCAGCCAGGCGATCACGCCGTCCTCACCCTCGTAGATCGGGGTGGGGCTGGTCTGGCCGCGCATGGCCCGGTCGACGGCCTCGACGGCCATCTTGCCGGCGAACGCGGGAGCGTATGCCTTCCAGGAGGAGATTTCGCCCTTGCGGGACTGCCGGGTGGCCGTGGTGGTGTGCAGGGCCTGGCCGACGGCCTGGAAGATCGTGTCGGGGTCCAGGCCCAGCAGGGTGCCGAGGCCGGCCGCGGCCGACGGGCCCAGGTGGGCGACGTGGTCGATCTTGTGCTTGTGCAGGCTGATCGAGCGGGCCAGGTCGATCTGCACCTCGTAGCCCGTCGCGATGCCGCGCACCAGGTCGCCTCCGGTGAGGCCGCGGCGGGCGGCCAGGTGCTGGGCGACGGCGATGAGCGGCGGGATGTTGTCGCCGGGGTGCGAGTACTCGGCGGCGAGGAAGGTGTCGTGGTAGTCCAGTTCCCGCACGGCCACCCCGTTGGCCCAGGCCGCCCACTCCGGCGAGACCCTCTCGGTGTCGGACGGGCCGAACACCGTGGCGCCGTCGCCGCCGGTCGACCGGGGATGCGCCAGCGCCTGCGACCGGGCGGCGGCGACGGCGGCACGGGTCAGCGAGGCCGCGGCGACGGCGGCGTTGTCGATCACCCGGTTGATGATCATCTCGGTGACATCGTCGTCGACCGGGACCGGGTCTGCCGCGCAGGCGGCGATCTTCCAGGCCAGCTGGTCGGTCTTGGCGGGGCTGTTCTCGCTGGGGTGCACGCGCACGGAGGTTGTCTGCACGAGGGTGGTCCTTTCGAATCGGGAGGTCAGGAGGTCGTTTCGGTGGCCTCGAGCACCGCGAGCACACTCGCGAGGCTGAGATGCAGGTGCACGTGGGTGGCGTGCGCGGCGAGCGCAGCGTCGCCGTGGATGATCGCGTCGAGGATCAACAGGTGTTCGGCCGCGGCGGCCCGCAGCCGCACCGGGTTTCCCCTGGCCACCCGGCGGATGCGGGCCAGGTGGGTGCGCACGGTGACCAGGGCGCCCACCAGGAAGGAGTTGTCGACGGCGGCGTCGATGGCGGCGTCGAACTCGTCGATCAGCGCGTAGTACTCGTGGATGCCGTCTTCGCCCGCATCGAGCAGGGCCGGGGCGGCGACGAACCGGTCGCGCAGCATCCCGAACGCGGTGCGGTCATCGCGGCGCGCGGCCAGCGTCGCGGCCCGCTCCTCGAGGGCCTCGCGCAGCTCGTAGAGATCGTTGATCGACTCGACCGACATCTCGGTGACCGAGAAGCCCCGGCCGCTGCGGCCGGCGACGAGACCGGCGGCCACGAGCCGCGCCACGGCGGAGCGCAGCGGGGTGCGGGAGACGCCGAGCCTGGCGGCCTGTTCCACCTCGAGCAGCACCGTGCCGGCCGGCAGGACTCCGTCGAGGATCTCGTCACGCAACACCCTGTAGGCCCGGTCGCTCGCCCGCTCCGGTGCGGATTTCACGGTCTCTGTATACACACGCGCATTCTATTCCCCTATTGCCCGGCGTGTGCAAGACTAACCGCACCTTGTGTATACATGAGAGCTTCAATGGAGAGGTTCGCACCATGATCGAAGACACTGGAACCACTCGCACGACCCCCCAGGGCTACCGCGATGTCTGGCGGCGGAGCATCGACGAGCGCGATGACTTCTGGCTGCAGGCCGCCGGGCTCGTCGATTGGGTCAGCGCGCCGACCACGGCGCTGACAGAGCGCTCCCCCACTGACTACTCCTGGTTCGCGGACGGCACCCTCAACACCAGCTACAACGCCCTCGACCGGCACGTCCTGGCCGGCCGCGGCGATCACACGGCGCTGATCTACGACTCCGCGATGACGGGCACCCGCATCCGGCTGAGCTACCGCGACCTGCTCGACCGGGTCGCCAGGTTCGCCGGGGTGCTGCGGGCCAATGGCGTGGGCCGGGGCGACAGGGTCATCGTGTACCTGCCGATGATCCCCGAGGCCGTCGTGGCGATGCTCGCCTGCGCCCGGATCGGGGCCGTGCATTCGGTGGTGTTCGGCGGCTTCGCGGCCAGCGAGCTCGCCGTGCGCATCGACGATGCCCGGCCCGCGGTGATCGTCACGGCCTCCGGCGGCCTGGAGCCCGGCAAGGCGGTGCCGTATCTCCCCTTGGTGCAGAAGGCGCTCGAGCTCAGCGCCGGCTCGGTGCACACCGTCATCGTGCGCGACCGTGCCACGATCGACGGATCTGCCGCCGACTACGCCGGGGACCCCGCCGACGATGCCGCCGTGCGTTGGCTGGACTGGGCGGACGCGGAGGCCGCCGCCACCCCGGCCGACCCGGTCACCGTCGCAAGCACCGACCCGCTCTACATCCTCTATACCTCCGGCACCACCGGAAACCCGAAGGGCATCATCCGCGACAACGGCGGTCACGCCGTTGCGCTGACCTGGTCTATGCGGGGCATCTACGACATCGGGCCCGACGACGTGTTCTGGGCGGCGTCGGACGTCGGCTGGGTGGTCGGCCACTCCTACATCGTCTACGCACCGCTGCTGGCCGGCGCCACCACGATCATCTACGAGGGCAAGCCCATCGGCACCCCGGATGCCGGCGCCTTCTGGCGCGTCGTGGCGGACTACAGGGTGAACGTGTTGTTCACCGCGCCCACGGCCATCCGGGCCATCCGCCGGGTCGACCCCGACCTGGCCGAGCTGGCCCGCCACGACGTGTCCAGCCTCACCGCGCTGTTCCTGGCCGGTGAACGGCTCGACCCGGAGACCTTCCACTGGGTCAACGACGGCCTGCACTGCCCGGTCGTCGACCACTGGTGGCAGACCGAGACCGGCTGGGCCATCTGCGCCAACCCGCGCGGAATCCAGGAGCTGCCCACCAAACCCGGCTCCACCGCGGTGCCGGTGCCCGGCTACGACATCGCGATTCTCGATTCGAAGGGCGCACCCATCACCAAGCCGGGCAAGGACGGCAACATCGTCATCCGGCTGCCGCTGCCGCCGGGCTCCCTGCTGGGCATCTGGGGCGGCGCCGACCGCTTCGTCGACGCCTACCTCACCGCCTTCCCCGGTTACTACGCCACCGGGGACTCCGGGCACCTCGACGCCGACGGCTATCTCTACGTGATGGGCCGTACCGACGACGTGATCAACGTCGCCGGCCACCGGCTCTCCACAGGGTCCCTCGAGGAGGTGCTCGCCCGGCATCCGGCCGTTGCGGAGTGCGCCGTGCTCGGTGTGCACGACGCGCTCAAGGGCCAGCGGGCGGCCGGTTTCGTCACCCTCAAGGCCGGCGCGGTGGTCGACCACGATCTGCTCACGGCCGAGCTGGTCAACCTGGTGCGGGAGCACATCGGCCCGGTGGCGGCGTTCCGCGACGTGAGAATCCTGGACCGGCTGCCCAAGACCCGCTCAGGCAAGATCCTGCGCAAGACCATCCGCCAGATCGTCGACGGCGAGCCGTACAAGGTCCCGCCCACCATCGAAGACCCCGCCGTGCTCGACGCGCTCGCCCTTGCTGTCCGGCCCCCACCAACCGACTAACATCCACCCATCTCACCGGAGCAAAGGAGCCCCATGAAGGAATCACTGAACGACACCAGGCCGGAGGACTCGATCGACTATGTCGCCTTCGAGACCAGCGACCGCTTCGTCAACCTGCAACGCCGGCGCCGGAGGTTCGTGGTGCCGATGGCGGTGTTCTTCCTGGTCTGGTACTTCGCGTACGTGCTGGTGGCGGCATACCTGCCCGATGTGATGGCGCGGCCGGTCTTCGGCAGCATCAACCTGGGCCTGGTGCTCGGCCTCGGCCAGTTCGTCACGACGTTCGCCATCACCATCTGGTATGTCGCCTTCTCCAACCGGGTGCTCGACCCGCTGGGCGCAGAGCTCCGCGCCGAGCTCGAAGCGAAGGTCGCCGCATGAGCGCCCTGGGAATGAGCCTGACCGCTGTCGCCGCAGCGGTCGAGCCCACGGAGAACAACCCGGTCCTGAACATCTCGATCTTCCTGGCCTTCGTGGCCGTCACCCTGGTGATCGTGATCCGGGCCGGCCGCAACAACCGCACCGCCGCCGATTACTACACCGGCGGTCGCTCCTTCACCGGGCCCCAGAACGGCTTCGCGATCGCCGGCGACTACCTCTCGGCGGCATCGTTCCTCGGCATCGTCGGCGCCATCGCCGTGAACGGCTACGACGGGTTCCTCTACTCGATCGGCTTCCTGGTGGCCTGGCTGGTGGCCCTGCTGCTGGTGGCCGAGCTGATGCGCAACACCGGCAAGTTCACCATGGCGGATGTGCTCTCCTTCCGGCTGGCCCAACGGCCGGTGCGCGTCGCCGCGGCCACCACCACCCTGGCGGTGTGCTTCTTCTACCTGCTCGCGCAGATGGCCGGCGCCGGCGGGCTCGTCTCGCTGTTGTTGGGCATCAACGACAAGCTCGGCCAATCCATTGTGGTGACGGTGGTCGGCGGGCTGATGATCATGTACGTGCTGATCGGCGGCATGAAGGGCACCACCTGGGTGCAGATCGTCAAGGCGTTTCTGCTCATCATCGGCGCTGGCGCCATGACGGTGTGGGTGCTGGTGATCAACGGGTTCAACCTGTCCACCCTGCTCGATGCCGCCGTCGCGAACGCCTCGGTCACCCCGGCGGAGTCGATCCTCGCGCCCGGCCTGCAGTACGGCGGCAACCCGCTGGACTTCATCTCCCTGGCCATCGCCCTGGTGCTCGGCACCGCGGGCCTGCCGCACGTGCTGATGCGCTTCTACACGGTGCCCAGCGCCAAGGAGGCCCGACGCTCGGTGGTCTGGGCGATCTTCCTGATCGGGGCGTTCTACCTGTTCACGCTGGTGCTCGGCTTCGGCGCCGCGGCCCTGGTGGGTGCGGACACCATTCTCGCCTCGCCCGGCGGAGTGAACTCCGCGGCGCCGCTGCTGTCGCTGGCGCTGGGCGGCCCGCTGCTGCTGGGCTTCATCTCGGCCATCGCGTTCGCCACCATCCTCGCCGTGGTCGCCGGTCTCACCATCACCGCGGCCACCTCGTTCGCGCACGACATCTACGCCAGCGTGATCAAGAAGGGCAAGGGTGACCCGGACGGCGAGGTCAAGATCGCCCGGCGCACCGTCGTGGTGATCGGCATCCTCGCCATCGCCGGCGGCATCGGCGTGCAGGGGCAGAACATCGCCTTCCTGGTGGCGCTGGCCTTCGCCGTCGCGGCGAGCGCCAACCTGCCCACCATCCTGTACTCGCTGTTCTGGCGCGGTTTCACCACCCGCGGGGCCCTGTGGAGCATGTACGGCGGGTTGGGGTCGGCGATTCTGCTGATCGTGTTCTCGCCGGTGTTCTCCGGCACACCCACCTCGATGTTCGGTGAGGGTGTGGACTTCGCGATCTACCCGCTGAACAACCCGGGCATCATCTCGATCCCGCTGGGCTTCTTCCTCGGCTGGCTCGGCTCGGTCACCAGCACCCGCCGGGAGGACCCCAAGCTGGCTGCAGAGATGGCGGTGCGCTCCCTCACCGGGTTCGGCGCCGAGAAGGCGACCGAGCACTAGCCCCGCTCCCCTCCCGCTCCCCTTCCCGCGGCCGCGACTGTGGCCGATGCGGACAATTGCGCCCCTTGGGTTCAGGGGGTCGTTGCAACACCTGATTGATTGAGGTGTTGGTTATGGGTGGTCGTGTTGGGTTTCCGCGTGAGGTT
>NZ_SOGI01000060.1:0-32081 GCF_004403385.1 Cryobacterium sp. TMT4-31 | reverse complement strand
CGCGAGGGCTGGCGCGTGCCGCGAGGGCTGGCGCGTGCTGCGAGGGCTGGCGCGTGCCGGGGCTGTCCCGCCGCGCGGCTAGGCGATCCGGGTCGCGGTACCGCTCACCACGATGCCGCCGGCGACGGGCACGTCCACGAGCAGCAGGCTCGGCCGGTTCACGTGCCGGCCCTGGTGGATGACCACCCGCGCCGGCGGCATCACCAGCCCGAGCTCGCGCAGGTAGCCGCCCACCGCGGCGGCGGCCGAGCCGGTGGCCGGGTCTTCGCTGAGAGTGCCGACCGGGAACAGGTTGCGTGCCTCGAACTCGCCGACGCCCAGAACCGACAGGGTGGTGACGGTGCCCGCCCAGCCCTGGGCATCCATCAGACGGCGCATGGCCGCCGGGTCGAAGGTGAAGGCGTCGAACCCGGCCTGATCGGCGAAGACCAGCACCGGATGCCAGTTGCCCGCGAAGGCCTGCAACGGCGGGTACTCCGGATGCAGCGCCGCAACCGAGACGCCGAGTAGCCCGAGCAGTTCGGTCAGCACCTCGGGCGCGATGGCCCGCACCTCGGGCTCAACGCTGGTGAAGGATGCGGCCAGGCCGGCATCCGTGGTGCGGGTCTCGATGATGATGGTGCCGACGCTGGTGTCGAACGTGAACGGGCCGACACCGTCCCGGCCGACCAGCGCCACGGCCGTGGCGATGGTCGCGTGCCCGCAGAACGGCACCTCGGCGACGGGGGAGAAGTAGCGCAGCCGGCTTCTGCGCGGATCGCCGTCCACCCCCGGCACCGTGATGAACGCGGTTTCGGCGTAGCCGACCTCGGCGGCGGCGGCGGCGGCCTGCATCGCCGCGTCGTCGAGGCCGCTCGCGTCGAGCACGATGCCGGCCGGATTTCCCCCGCCCGCCGCATGGGTGAGGGTCGGATCGGTGAAGGCGGCGAAACGCAGCACGGGCACGGTCATGGGTTCATACTGCCAGCGTCGGTGACTGCTCAGGTCGAGGCTGTCATACTTAGGTAATGCTTACCTCAGCGGCTCCGGGGGCGGGTGCGCCTGCCCGCGGCTCTGTCGTGCCCGCGGCCGGGAACGAGCTGCGGGTACCGCGCCGCCGTCAGCTCGTCGGACTGGGCATTGCCGTGCTCCTGTTGGCACTCGCCGTGGCCGCCTCCCTCGTGGTGGGCAGCCGGTCGATCCCGCTGGGCACCGTGCTCGAGGCGCTGCTGCGCCCCGACCTCGGCATCACCGACCACACCGTGGTGCTCGACCTGCGGGTGCCACGCACCGCCATCGGCCTACTCGCCGGCCTCGCACTGGGCCTGGCCGGCGCCCTCATGCAGGGCATCACCCGCAACCCGCTCGCCGACCCCGGCCTTCTCGGCGTCAACGCCGGCGCCTCGCTCTTCGTCGTCGCCGGAATCGCCTGGTTCGGCGTCACCTCGGCGCTCGGCTACGTCTGGTTCGCCTTCGCCGGCGCGTTCGTGGCTGCCGTGATCGTCTACGTGGTCGGCTCGCTCGGCCGCGAGGGCGCCACCCCGGTCAAACTGGCGCTGGCCGGCACCGCGCTCACAGCCTCACTCACCTCGCTGATCACCATCGTGCTGCTCAGCGACCCGGCCGCCTTCGACAAGTACCGGTTCTGGTCGGCCGGCTCCCTCGTGGCCCGCGACCTCGGCTCCACCCTGCAGCTGGCCCCGTTCATCGGCCTCGGGGTGCTGCTCTGCCTGCTGGCCGGGCGGATGCTCAACGCGCTCGCCCTGGGCGACGACCTGGCCCGCGGGCTCGGCCAGAACCTCGTAGCGGCCCGCATCGTCTGCGCCGTCGCCGTGGTGCTGCTTTGCGGCTCCGCCACCGCCATGGCCGGACCGATCGTGTTCGTGGGCCTGGCCGTGCCGCACATCGCCCGCCGTTTCACCGGCCCGGACTACCGCTGGATCCTGCTCTACTCCGCGGTGCTCGGCCCGGTGCTGTTGCTGGCCGCCGATGTGCTCGGCCGGGTCATCGCCCGGCCCGGCGAGATCGAGGCCGGCCTGGTCGTCGCGTTCCTCGGCGCCCCGATGCTCATCGCCCTGGTGCGCCGCGTGAAGCTGGCCGGTCTGTGAGCGCCACCGTGACGACATCCACCCGGGCCGTAGCGGATGCCGCCCCGCTCGCGCTGGCCCGCACCCTGCGGCACCGCCGGGAACGCCGCATCGTGCTGGTCCTGGCCGTGCTGGTACTGCTGGTCGCCGCGATGAGCCTGATGGTGGGCGCATACAACCTCAGCGTGCCCGACCTGCTGCGCACCCTGGTGGGCCAGGGGTCCAGCAGCGAGAACTTCATAGTGTTCAAGCTGCGGCTGCCTCGGCTGACCCTGGCGGTCCTCGTCGGCGTGGCCTTCGCGATCTCCGGCGGGCTGTTCCAGACGGTGCTACGCAACCCCCTGGCCAGCCCCGACATCATCGGCGTCACCGGTGGTGCCAGCGCCGCGGCCGTGTTCGGCATGCTCGTGCTGGGCCTGGGCAGTGTCGCCACCTCGTTCATGGCGTTCGCCGGCGCCATGGTCGTGGCCGCCGCCATCTACCTGCTCGCCTGGCGCGGCGGCGTCGTCGGCTACAGGTTCGTGCTCATCGGTGTGGGCGTCGCGTTCATGGTGCAGGGCCTGCTCGGCTACCTGCTCTCCCGAGCCGACCTCCGCAACGCGCAGGACGCCCTCACCTGGCTGGTCGGCAGCGTCAGCGGCGCCCGCTGGTCCGAGATCGCGGTCCTCGCCGGGTTCCTGGCGGTGCTGCTGCCGGCCATCGGGCTGCTCGCCGGGCGGATGCGGATGCTGCAGCTGGGCGACGACACCGCCAGCAGCCTCGGCGTGCGCGCCGAACGCTCCCGGCTGGCCCTGCTCGTAACGGCCGTGGCCCTCGCGGCCCTCGCCACCGCGTTCGTGGGTCCGCTCGCGTTCATCGCCTTCGTCTCGGCACCCATCGCCCGACGCCTCGTCGGCACCGGCAGTCTGGCCCTGCTACCGGCGGCCCTGATCGGCGTGCTGATCACCACCGTCGCGGACTTCACCGCCCAGCACCTGCTGCCGGGCTCACTCGAACTGCCGGCCGGCATCATCACCGGCGCGATCGGCGCCCCCTACCTGCTCTGGCTGCTCGCCACCCAGAACCGAATCGGAAAGGGCGCCTGATGCCCCAGCCCACCGGCCAGCCCATCGCTCAGCCCGCCGCCCCGCACGCCGCCGAGTCGGCCGCATCCGCTCGCCACGCCCTCACCGCCACCGGCCTCAGCCTCGGCTACGACGGCACCCGCATCGTCGACAACCTCGACCTCGCCATCGAACCCGGCGCGATCACCGTGATCGTCGGCGCCAACGCGTCCGGCAAGTCCACGCTGCTGCGCGGCCTCGCCCGGCTGCTGCCGCCGCAGGCCGGCACCGTCACCCTCGACGGTCGGAACATCGCCGGCCTGCCCAGCCGTCAGGTCGCCACCGTCGTGGGCCTGCTGCCCCAGCAGCCCATCGCCCCGGAGGGCATCGGCGTGGCCGACCTCGTCGGCCGCGGCCGGTACCCGCACCAGGGCTGGTTCCGGCACTGGTCGAGCACCGACGACGCCATCGTCGCCCAGGCCATGGCCGCCACCCAGACCCTCGAGCTGGCCTCCCGGCGCATGGAGGAACTCTCCGGCGGGCAGCGTCAACGCGTCTGGATCGCCATGGCGCTCGCGCAGAAACCCGACATCCTGCTGCTGGACGAACCCACCACCTTCCTCGACGTCACCCACCAGGTGGAGGTGCTCGACCTGCTGCACGAGCTCAACCACGAGCAGGGCACCACGGTGGTGATGGTGCTGCACGATCTGAACCTGGCCGCCCGATACGCCGACAGGCTTGTCGTCATGCGGCACGGGCGCATCATCGCCGAGGGCCCCCCGGCCGAAGTGCTCACCGAGGCGGTCGTGCTCGAGGCCTTCGGGCTCACCGCCCACGTCATCGCCGACCCGGTCTGCGGCTCACCCCTGGTTGTGCCCATCGGACGGTTCCACGGAAGCGTCTGACCCGCTATATTAGGTGAGGCTACCCTAAACATCGGCGGTCATTTCCGCCCCTCAGAACCGGAGTTACCTGTGCCCAGACGTCTGACCACCGTGCTCGCCGCCACCGCGGCCATCGCCGCCCTCACGCTCAGCGGATGCTCCGCCTCCGACTCCGACGGCGACGCCGGTTCGGATGCCGCGGCCGGCGGCGCGTTCCCCGTCACCATCGAGCACGCCTTCGGTGAGACCACCATCGACGCCGAGCCCACCCGCGTGGTCACCTGGGGCTGGGGTAGCGCCGACGACGCCATCGCCCTGGGCGTCGTGCCCGTCGCCATCCCCTTCCAGGCCTACGGCGGCGACGAGAACGGTGTGCTGCCGTGGATCGCCGACGCCCTGGACGAGCAGGACGCAGACGTTCCCACCGTGCTCTCCGACTCCACCGAACCCCCCTACGAGGAGATCGCGGCCGCCGCGCCCGACGTGATCCTCGCCGCGTACTCCGGCATCACCGAGGAACAGTACGAACTGCTCAGCGACATCGCCCCGGTCGTGGCCTACCCCGACGAGCCCTGGTCCACCGACTGGCGCGAGCTGATCGAGATCACCGGCACGGCCCTGGGCAAGTCCGACGAGGCCACCACCCTGCTCGCCGACATCGACGACACGATCGCCGAGAAGGCCGCGGCGCATCCGGAGTTCGACGGCAAGACCGTCGCCCTGACCTCCGACACCGCCGGCGTGTTCTACGTCTACACGGATGCTGACCCGCGCGTGACCTTCGCCACCGAGCTCGGCTTTGAGAGCGCCCCCAGCGTCGCCGAACTCGCCAACGGCGAGTCCGACTTCTTCTACACGATCAGCTACGAGCAGCTCGACAAGCTCACCAGCGACGTGATCGTCAACTTCGCCGCCACCCAGGAGGAATCCGACGCGTTCCTGAACGCCGGCTACGCGCAGGTCATGCCGCAGGTGCAGAACAAGGCAGTGGCGTCGCCGGTCGGCGCGGCCTTCGTCGCCTCGGTCTCCCCGCCCACCGGTCTCTCGCTCACCTGGGGCATCGACGACTACGTCGCCCAGCTCTCGGTGGCCGCGTTGGCCGCCGACGCCGCGAAGTAATCGCGGACGGTAGCGAGGGCGACTGGGAGCGAGGGCAGCCTGGAGCACGGGCTGTCCGGAGCACGGTAACCTTGACCTGCCTCCGTTTCGACTGATTTCGAAGCCGAGATCGTACGAGCCGTACCCCAGCGCAGGGGTGTTTCAGGTTCACCCCAGTCGTACAATCCACGGAGCGCTCAGTCGACTCGATCCTGTGAAGCGTCGAGACCCAGGAAAAGGTTGTGCCATGCGCGCTAGATACGTATTCCCCGCCCTCGCTGCCGTGGCGGCACTGATGCTCACCGGATGCGTCGACAATTCGACTCCGGCGGAGTCCGGGTCACCCGAGGGCAATGCCGCTGCGATCACGAAAGACGACGCGGCAGCGGCACTGGTCCCGGCCGCGGTGGCTGATCGTGGCACCCTGCTCATCGGAACCGAACCGACCTACGCGCCGAACGAGTTCAAGAACGAGGCCGGCGACCCGATCGGCTGGGACATCGAGCTCGCCGCCGGTATCGCCGCCAAGCTCGGCCTGACGCCGACGTTCCAGGTCGCGAAGTTCGACAACATCATCCCGAGCGTGGCCGGCGGCAAGGCCGACATCGGAGCATCCTCGTTCACCTACACCCCGGAGCGCGCGGAGCAGGTCGACTTCGTCAACTACTACAACGCCGGCATCCAGTGGGCGTCGGTGACGGGCACTGACGTCGACCCTGACAACGCCTGCGGCCTGAAGGTGGCCGTGCAGACCGCCACCTTCGAGGACACCGATGAGGTGCCCGCCAAGAGCGAGGCCTGCGTTGCCGCCGGCAAGCCGCCGATCGACAAGCTGAAGTTCGACACCCAGGCCGACGTCGCCAACGCTGTCGTGCTCGGCCAGGCCGACGCACTCAGCGCCGACTCCCCGGTCTCGCTGTACGCGATCGCCCAGACCGGCGACAAGTTGCAGCCGGCCGGCGACACCTTCGATGAGGCCCCGTACGGCATGGTCGTCGCCAAGGGTTCCGAACTCACCGCCGCCGTGCAGTCCGCCCTGCAGTCGATGGTGGATGACGGCAGCTACACGGCCATCCTCGATGCCTGGGGTGTCACGGACGGTGGCGTGGACGAGATCACGATCAACGCAGCCGCGAACGGCTGATCCCCTAAGTTTTCGCTGACCTGGGGCATCGACGACTCCGCCGGAGTGCCACTGCGCAGGACCCACTAGCCTTGACAGGCGTCGTTTGGGCTGTTCCCGAACCGATATCGCCAGGCCGTTCCCCCAGCGCAGGGGTGTATTAGGCTCACAGCAGTCGTACCGTCCACTGCCATTCAGTCGATCCGACACCTCGACGCCCCAATGAAGAAGGTCGTGCCATGCGCGCTAGATACGTACTTCCCGCCCTCGCCGCCGCCGCCGCGCTGATGCTGACCGGCTGCGTTGACAACTCGACGCCCGCGACCAGCGGCTCCGACGCCAGCAGCGCTCCCACGCTCGAGGTCGACGACGCGGCCGCAGCCCTGGTGCCCGCCGAGGTCGCCGACACCGGCACCCTCGTCATCGGCACCGACCCGACCTACGCGCCGAACGAGTTCAAGAACGAGGCCGGCGAGCCGATCGGCTGGGGTGTGGAAATCGCCAGTGGCATCGCCGCCAAGCTCGGCCTCGAGCCGGAGTTCCAGGTCGCCAAGTTCGACAACATCATCCCGAGCGTCACCGGCGGCAAGGCCGACATCGGTTCGTCCTCGTTCACCGACACCGTCGAGCGGCAGCAGCAGGTCGACTTCGTCAACTACTACACCGCGGGCATCCAGTGGGCCTCTGCGGCGGGTAAGGATGTCGACCCCAACAACGCCTGCGGCCTGAAGGTCGCCGTGCAGGCCACCACCTTCGAGGACACCGACGAGGTGCCCGCCAAGAGCGACGCCTGCGTGGCCGCCGGCAAGCCCCCGATCGACAAGCTCAAGTTCGACACCCAGGATGCCGCGACCAACGCGGTCGTGCTCGGCCAGGCCGACGCGCTCAGTGCCGACTCCCCGGTCACCCTGTACGCGATCTCCCAGACCGACGGCAAGCTGCAGCTGGCCGGCGAGACCTTCGATGTGGCCCCGTACGGCATGGTCGTGGCCAAGGGCTCCGAGCTCACCGTGGCCGTGCAGGCCGCGCTGCAGTCCATGGTCGACGACGGCAGCTATCAGGCGATCCTCGACGAGTGGGGCGTTGCCGACGGCGGCATCGATGAAATCACAATCAACGCAGGCGCGAACGGATAACCCATGAGTACCACGCACCCGTCCGGCCCGGCGGCGGGCTCGAGCCCGCCGCCGCGAGACGCCGTATCCACCTCGGAGCCGATCAAGGCCATCCGGCTGCGACACCCGTGGCGTGTGGTGTTCGCCGTGTTGCTTATGGCGATCTTCGCTCTTTTCGTCATCGACGCGGCGTTCCGCCCGGCGTACGACTGGCCGGCGGTGGGCAAGTACCTCTTCGACCGGCGCATCTCGATGGCCGCCCTGGTGACGATCCAGCTGACGGTGTTCTCGATGGTGATCGCGATCATCCTCGGCGTGATCCTGGCCGTGATGCGGCTCTCACCCAACCCGGTGGTCAAGAGCGTGGCCTGGTTCTACCTGTGGATCTTCCGCGGCACCCCGGTTTACGTGCAGTTGACCATCTGGGGCCTGATCTCGCTGATCTACACGAGCATCGATATCGGTATTCCCTTCATGGACCCCTGGGTCTCGTTCAGCACCAACGCAGCACTGAACACCTTCACCCTGGCCATCATCGGGCTGGCGTTGAACGAAGCCGCGTACATGGCCGAGATCGTGCGCGCCGGCCTGCTCTCGGTCGACAAGGGCCAGGAAGAGGCCTCGATCGCTCTCGGTATGAGCTGGTCGCAGACGATGACCAGGGTCATCCTGCCGCAGTCGATGCGGGTGATCATCCCGCCGACCGGCAATGAGGTCATCTCGATGCTGAAGACCACCTCCCTGGTCACGGCGGTGCCGTTCAGCCTGGAACTGTTCACGAGGTCGCGAGACATCTCGGCGGAGACCTTCAACCCGATCCCACTGCTGATCGTCGCGTCGATCTGGTATCTGTTCTTCACCTCGATCCTGATGGTCGGCCAGTACTTCCTCGAGAAGCGCTTCTCCCGCGGAGTGGGCGACCGGCAGACCGACAAGAGCGACCCGGCGCCCAGCACGGGCGCGATCACCGGTGTGGTACCCGTGATCGGGTCGGGCCAGCCCACCGTGGTGCTGCCGCCGAAGACGGATGCGTCGGGCACGACCGGCGACGGAGGAGCACGATGAGCGCGACGACAGTGGGGCCCGCGACAACCGTTGACGTGCCGATGGTGCTGGCCGAGCAGGTCACCAAGAGCTTCGGCTCGAATGAGGTGCTCAAGGGCATCACCCTCGAGGTCAAGCGCGGCGAGGTGATGTGCCTGGTCGGGCCGAGTGGTTCGGGCAAGTCCACGTTCCTGCGCTGCATCAACCACCTCGAGGTGCTTTCGGCCGGTCGGCTGAGCGTGGACGGTGAGCTGATCGGCTACCGCGAGTCCAACGGCAAGCTTTACGAGATGGCGCCCAAGGAAGCATCGAAGCAGCGCCGGGACATCGGCATGGTGTTCCAGCGGTTCAACCTGTTCCCGCACATGACTGCGCTGCAGAACGTGATGGAAGCGCCGCTGCGGGTCAAGGGACTGCCCAAGGCGAAGGTGGAGTCGACCGCGCGCGACCTGCTGGCCCGGGTGGGCCTGGCCGACCGCGCCGACTACTACCCCGCGCACCTCTCCGGTGGCCAGCAGCAGCGGGTGGCGATCGCCAGGGCGCTGGCGATGGAGCCCAAGCTGATGCTCTTCGACGAGCCCACCAGCGCGCTGGACCCGGAGCTCGTCGGCGAGGTGCTCGACGTGATGAAGGGCCTGGCCAAGGAAGGCATGACCATGATCGTGGTGACCCACGAGATGGGCTTTGCCCGCGAGGTCGCCGACTCCCTGGTCTTCATGGACGCCGGTGTCGTGGTCGAGTCCGGTCTCCCGTCGGAGGTCCTGGCCAACCCGCGGCACGCCCGCACCCAGGCGTTCCTCTCCAAGGTGCTCTAGCCTCCCCGAACCGTGAGAAAGGCCCCAGAATCTCGACGATTCTGGGGCCTTTCTCACAGGTCGCGGGCTAAAAAGCGTAGGGGCCGAAGCGGATGATGGCCACGACGAGAGCGAGGATACCGAGGATCACGCTGGGCATGGTCTCCTTGGCGCCGTCGCCGGCACGCACATGCCAAACCACGGCACCGATCATGATCACGGTCAGGCCGGCCGCGGCGATCGGCACCAGGATCGGGGCGATGCCGGTGACCGCGGGCAGGATCAGGCCGAGGCCGCCGAGCAGCTCGGCGAGACCGACGAGCTTGACGCCGGCATCCGAGTAGTCGTTGGTCCACGCCATGCCGTTGGCGGCCAGCTTGGCGCGCGGTTGTGCGACCTTCATGAGGCCGGCACCGATGAAGGCGACGGCGATGAGGACGGTGATGATCCAGATGGCGATATTCATGGGAACTCCGGGGTTGGCGTCGGGCCGGAAGCGCCGAACGACGGTTGTTGCGGGGGAATTAGTTGCTGTGTCAAATAAACTAGCCTTTCGCTCACCGACATCGCCCGGGCCCTCGCCCACCCCGACGACCACGCGGCTTGCGACGGCCCGCCTCGGTGAACGAGCTTGTCTGTGGAACGCCCCGCCTCGCTGATCGAGCTTGTCGAGATCCCGTGAGCTGGAGTCTGAACGCAGGTATTGTCACCAGGTCTCGACAAGCTCGACCGGCGGATGGCGCGGGACGCGTGGGCGTCGCGGGGTCTCGACAAGCTCGACCGACGGTGGGGTGCGACTGCGAGACGGCGTTAGGAGGCGAGGACCTTCTGGATGCGCTGGAGGGAGACCGACTCCGCCGCGCGCAGCTCCTGGGCGAAGAGACTGATGCGCAACTCCTCGATCATCCATCTCGCCCGAACCAGGTTGGCTGCTGAGTCGGCGGGCAACGGGATGCGTCCGCCTGCGTCCGCGAAGCGGGCCGTGGCGGACTGCACCTCGTTCATCCAGACCCTGTCGCGGTTGGGGTTGTCCAGCAGCTTGTCGATGCGCGCGCTGATGCCGCCGAGGTAGCGCGGCAGATGCCGCAGCTGGGCCAGGCCGGTTGCGCTGACAAAACCGGGGTAGACCAGCCCGTTCAGCTGCTCGCGGGCATCCGTGAGCGCGGCAAGCAGGGCCATGCTGGTGGAGGCCTTGAGCGCTTTGTCCGCGGCGCGGGACGCCGTGAGGATGCGGGCGACGAGCCCGACGGTCTCGAACATCGAGTCCATCACCACGCCGGAGACCCTGTCGCGGATGGTGTCGAACTCGGCCTTCATGAAGACCTGGCCGTCGGGCCGCACCCTGTAGAGCACGTCGTCGACGGCGGCCGCGAGGCAGTCGTCGAACAGGGCCTGGGTGGAGCGGTAGGGGCTGGTGGCCAGCGAGAGCTTCTCGCCGCCCTTGAGGTGCTGCTGCACGTACGCCACCGGCGACGCGGTCGCCAACAGCAGCAGCCGGCGCACCCCGCCGGGCAGGGTGCGGGCCTGCTCCTCGGCGGTGCTCATCATGCGGATGCTCACTGACGTGCCGTCGTCGATCAGGGTGGGGTAGCCGCGAATGGTGTTGTCACCCTGCTTGGTGTCGATGAACCGGGGCAGTTCGATGAAGTCCCAGGTGGTGAGGCCGCTGCGTTCGATGGCGTTCTTGGGTGTGGCGGCCGAGGCCTTGGCCACGGACTCGCGCACCTTGTTGCCCAGGCGCCGCTGGAGCTCGGTGAGGTCCTTGCCGGAGGCGACGGAGCGGCCGCGCTCGTCGACGACCCTGAAGGTCATCCGCAGGTGCGCGGGCACCCTGGAGAGGTCGAAGTCGCGCACGGTGACGGGCACGTAGGTGAGGCGCTGGATGAGGGCGGCGAGGGTTTCGGCGAAGGAGGGGTCGGCGTCCTGGTCGCGATTCGAGGCATGTCCCGGGGTCTCGACAAGCTCGACCGAGGATCGAACCACGCCGGGGGCGGGGGGCAGCTCGGCGAGGAGGCGCACGGCCCAGTCGGCGGCGGGCACCACATTGCGGCGGATGGCCTTGGGCAGCGACTTGATCAGCGAGGTGACCAGGTCGGCGCGGAGGCCCGGCACCTGCCAGTCGAAGCCGGTGGGGGAGACCCGGGCGAGGAGCGCGAGGGGTACCTGCACGGTCACGCCGTCGTCCTCCTCGCCGGGCTCGAACCGGTAACTCAGTGCAAAACGCTGGTCCCGCTGCTGCCAGGCCGGCGGGAAGAGCGATTCGTCGATCTCCGGCGCATCCTCGGGTACGAGCGCCTCGGCGGTCATGGTGAGCAGGTCCGGCGTCTCGGCGCGGGCGACGCGCCACCAGGTTTCGAAGGTGCGGGTGCTGTGCACGTCGGCGGGGATGCGGCGGTGGTAGAACTCGAAGACGGCCTCGTCGTCGAAGAGGATGTCGCGGCGCCGGGTGCGCTCCTCGAGCTCGGCGAGCTCCTTGCGGAGCGCGGTGTTGGCGCGGTCGAACGCGGTGACCCGCTGGTCGACCCGGTCCAGGTCCCACTCGCCGTCGACGAGGGCGTGCCGGATGAACAGCTCGCGGGCGTAGGCCGGGTCCACGCGGGAGAACTGCACGCGGCGGCGCGGCACAATCGGCACCCCGTACAGGGTGACCCGCTCGTAGGCGACCACGGCGCCCTGCTTCTTCTCCCAGTGCGGCTCGGAGTAGCTGCGCTTGCAGAGGTCGCCGGCGAGCTGTTCCGCCCAGGCCGGGTCGACGACGGCGTTCATCCGGGCGAACAGCCGGCTGGTCTCCACCAGCTCGGCGCTCATCACGGCGTTGGGCTGCTTCTTGGCCAGCGCAGAGCCGGGGAACAGCACGAAGCGCTGCTGCCGGGCGCCGATGTAGTCCTTCTTCGCCACGTCCTTCAGGCCGATGTGCGAGAGCAGGCCGGAGAGCATCGACCGGTGGATACCGTCGGGGTTCACACTGGGGTCGCCGATGTGCAGGCCGAGCGGCTTGGCCAGCTGGCGGAGCTGCTTGTAGACGTCCTGCCACTCGCGCACCCGCAGGTAGTTGAGGTACTCGTTCTTGCACAAACGCCGAAAAGCGCTCGAGCCGAGCTCCTTCTGCTGGTTCTCCAGGTAGTTCCAGAGGTTCAGCAGCGACAGGAAATCGCTGGTGGGGTCCGCGAACCGGGCGTGCTTCTCGTCGGCGGACCCGCGGCGCTCCAGCGGTCGCTCGCGCACGTCCTGGATGGTGAGGCCGGCGACGATGGCCATCACCTCGCGGCTGGTGCCCTGCACCTTGGACTCGATCACCATGCGGCCGAACCGGGGATCGATGGGCAACTGGGCGAGCTGCTGGCCCACCCTGGTGAGGGTGTGCGTTCCGGCCGTGACGGCCATCCGCCCGCCCTGCGGCCCACTACCGCCGCGCCCGCGGCCACCATCGCGGCCACTGGAGCGGCCGCCGGCCTGGCTCGGGTCTTCGGTGGGGGTGCCCGTGGGCGCCACGGTGGCCTTGACCGCGCCGAGCTCGGTGAGCAGGTCGAGGCCGTCCTTGATGTTGCGGGAGTCCGGCGGGGTGAGGAACGGGAACTGCGCGATGTCGCCCAGGCCCAGCGAGATCATCTGCAGGATCACCGCGGCGAGGTTGGTGCGCAGGATCTCCGGCTCGGTGTACTCCGGGCGCCGGGTGAAGTCCTCTTCGCTGTACAGCCGGATGGCGATGCCGTCGCTGGTGCGGCCGCTGCGGCCGGAGCGCTGGTTGGCGGAGGCCTGCGCGATGGCCTCGATCGGCAGCCGCTGCACCTTCGAGCGCACGCTGTACCGGCTGATCCGGGCGGTGCCGGCGTCGATGACGTAGCGAATGCCCGGCACGGTGAGGCTGGTCTCGGCCACGTTGGTGGCCAGCACGATGCGGCGCCGCACGCCGGCCACTGTGGAGGGCTGGAACACCCTGTGCTGGTCGGCGGAGGAGAGCCGGCCGTACAGCGGCAGCACCTCGGTGGGGCTGGTGCGGTCGCGGGAAGCGAACTTGCCCTGCAGGGCATCGGCCGCGTCGCGGATCTCGGTCTCGCCGGAGAGGAACACCAGCACGTCGCCGTTGGACTCCTGCTCGAGCTCGTCGAGCGCGGCGGAGATGCCCTCGATGTAGTCGCGGTCCACGCTGGGCGCGGCATCCGTGATCTCGTCGTCGTCGTCGATCGCGGCCTCGGCCACCAGCGGGCGATAGCGGATCTCGACAGGGTAGGTGCGGCCGGATACCTCGATGATGGGCGCCGGGGTGCCGTCGGCGGCCGCGAAATGCTTGGCGAAGCTGGCCGGGTCGATGGTGGCGCTGGTGATGATCAGCTTGAGCTCGGGGCGCTGGGGGAGCAGCTGCTGCAGATAGCCGAGCAGGAAGTCGATGTTGAGGCTGCGCTCGTGCGCCTCGTCGATGATGATGGTGTCGTACTTGCGCAGCATCCGGTCGCGGTGGATCTCGTTGAGCAGGATGCCGTCGGTCATCAGCTTGATGCGGGTGTCCGCGCCGACCCGGTCGGTGAACCGCACCTGGTAGCCGACGAGCTCGCCGACCTCCTGGCCGAGCTCCTCGGCGATGCGCTCGGCGATGGTGCGCGCGGCGAGCCGGCGCGGCTGGGTGTGGCCGATCGACTCCCGGCCCAGCTCCAGGCAGATCTTGGGCAGCTGGGTGGTCTTGCCCGATCCGGTCGACCCCGCCACGATCACGACCTGGTTGTCGCGGATGGCGCGCGCGATGTCGTCGCGGCGCTGGCTGATCGGCAACTCGGGCGGGAAGGTGATTTTCACGGGAATCATTAGCCCTCCATAGTATTGTGTCGCGGGGGTACCCCACTTCGGGTTGAACCGTTGTGGAGCAAACTACTTTGTGTTACAAAGTAGACATGGATGACAACAGGACGCCCGTCACCGCCCTCGATGAGCCCCTGGGGGACCCGCGCGAGATGCTCGCGATGCTCGAAGAACAACAGCGGCGGGTGGCGGATTCACAGATTGCGCCCGTCGTCTGGCTGTACTTCATCTGGGGGGTCGCCTGGTTCGTTGGCTTCCTTGCCCTCTGGTCGGGCGATGTGGATGGCAACCCGTGGTTCACGATTCCCGCGGGCGTGGCCACGCCGCTGTTCATCGTGCTGCTGGTGATCTCGATCGTGTCCTCCGCCGTGATCGGCCTGCGCATCAACCGCGGCGTTCGCGGCATGTCCAGCTTCTCCGGCGCCGTCTACGGGCTGTCCTGGTCGGTCTGCGGCACCGCCTTCGGGCTGCTCGGCACCGCCCTGATCAGCCACGGCATGTCCACCGACCTCGCCAACCTGTTCTTCCCGTCCGGCTTCGCGCTGATGTGCGGCACCATTTATCTCGGTGGCGCCGCGCTCTGGCGGGACAAATCGCAGCTGGTCCTCGGTCTGGTCATGCTGGTCGTCGGTGCGGCGGCCCCCTTCGCCGGGTCGCCCGGCAACGACCTGGTCTTTGCGCTCGTCGGTGGTGGCGCCTTCCTCGTCACGGCCGCCGTCATGGCCGCGCGCCTGCGCCGGAACCGCTGATGGACGAACTCGACCCGGTGATCCACGCATCCGCCCGGCTGAAGATCACCGCCACCCTGGCGACCCTCGAGGTGGGCGACCAGATCGCCTTTCCCCGGCTGCAGGAGCTGCTCGGTATGACCGCCGGCAACCTGTCCACCCACCTGCGGAAGCTCGAGGACGCGGGCTATGTTGACGTCGTCAAGTCCCACCAGGGCCGCAGCCCGGTCACCTACCTGGCGCTGTCGCGCACCGGCCGGCGCGCGTTCGAAGACTACCGAGAAGCCCTGCGCGGGCTGTTAGGGGAATCCTCATGAGCGTTCTCGCCCGGCTCGATCACGTGACGCGGCGTTTCGGCGACGTGCTCGCCGTCGACGACGTGAGCCTGGACATCCACTCGGGCAGCATCCTGGGCCTGCTCGGGCCCAACGGCGCCGGCAAATCCACCGTGCTCACCATGCTGCAGGGGCTGCGAAGGCCCAGCAGCGGCACGGTGTCGTTGTTCGGTGGGTCACCGGGCGACTACCGGATGCGCCAGAAGCTCGGTGGCACCCCGCAGGAGACCGCGCTGCCGCCCACGCTGCGGGTGGGTGAGGTGATCGACTTCGTGGGCCGGCACTTCGAGACCCCGCTGTCCACCGCGGCCGTGGCCGAGGAGTTCGGGTTGGCGGAGCTGCTGAAACGGCAGACCGGCGCCCTGTCCGGCGGCCAGAAGCGCCGGCTCAGTGTGGCCCTCGCGTTTGTGGGGCAGCCGCGCCTGGTGCTGCTGGACGAACCGACCACGGGCCTGGACGTGGATGCCCGCCGCACCCTGTGGGACGCCGTGCGACGCCAGCACGATCGCGGCGCCACCGTGGTGGTGACCAGCCACTACCTCGAGGAGATCGAGGCGCTCGCCGAACGGGTGGTGGTGATGGGGCACGGCCGGGTGATCGCCGACGACACCGTGACCGCCGTGATCAACCAGGTCTCGCTGCGTCAGGTGCGCCTGGTCACCGACCAGCCAGACCGGGTCAACGGGCTGCCCGGAGTGGTGGGCCACGAGCAGGCCGACGACGGCGCGACCACCTTCTACGCGAGCGACAGCGACCGGCTGATCGTGCAACTCGTGCGCTCCGGCATTCCGTTCTCCGGCCTCACCGTTCGCGGCGCCACCCTCGAAGAGGCGTTCCTCACCCTCACCGGGGCGACGGATGCCCCCACCGCCCAGAAGGAGATGAACCGATGAGCACCCACATCCCCGCTCCGGTCGGCGCCACTCCCGGCACGCCCGGCCGCACCCCGGTTCTGGGCGGCCGTACGGGCATCCTTGCCCTCACGCTGCTGCACGCCCGGATCATCCTCGTCGAGACGTTCCGCATCCCGGCCGCCCTGATCGGGTCACTCGTGTTTCCCGGGCTGTCGCTGCTGTTCTTCGTGGTGCCGCAACGCGCCATCGCCGACAACCCGGAGTTCGCCACCCAGGCGGTGATCGCGCTGAGCGTGTTCGCCTTGATGTCGAACTCGCTCTTCAGCTTCGGCCTGAACATCTCGGCCAACCGGGAGCAACCGTGGGACCCGTACCTGCGCACCTTGCCGGTACCGGGCGTCTCCCGCGTGCTCGGGCAGATCTGCTCGACCGGGCTGATGGGCCTTGCGTCGATCCTGCCGGTGATCGCGATCGGCGCTCTGTTCACCGCGGCGGAGGCATCCATACTGGGCGTTCTCGCGGGGATCGTGGCGCTGGGCATCTCGGCGCTGCCGTTCATGTTCATCGGCATCTCGATCGGCTACTCGATGTCGTCCAAGGCCGCGATCGCCGTGGTGCAGATCGTGATGTTCGGCCTGGCGTTCGCGGGTGGGTTGTTCCTGCCGCCGTACCTCTTCGCGGACTGGCTCGACACCCTGTCGATGTTCCTGCCGTCGCGGCAGGCCCGGGAGTTCGTGATCTGGGCCGTGCAGGGCGGCGAGCTGGAGCCGTGGGTGTGGATCGGCATCCTGGTCTGGACCGCGGGCACCTTCGCCCTGGCCCTGCTGCTCTTCCGCCGCGACGAAGGCCGCCGCTACCACTGAGTCGCAACAGTCAGCCCCGGAGAGCGCGCTGATTACGCTCTCGGCGTGCGTGACGTGCGCGGGCGGTGGCGGTTCCCTAGGCTCAGTGGATGACGAATTCCGTACCCATCATCACCCTGAACGACGGCCACACCATCCCGCAGCTCGGCTTCGGGGTCTTCAAGGTCGATCCGACCGAGACCACCCGCATCGTCACCGACGCCCTCGAGGTGGGCTACCGGCACATCGACACCGCCGCCGTCTACGGCAACGAGGAGGGTGTCGGGCAGGCGCTGGCGTCGTCAGGCATCGACCGCTCGGAACTGTTCGTGACCACGAAGCTGTGGAACGACAAGCAGGGCACCCAGTCGGCGCTGGATGCGTTCGATGAGAGCCTGGAGAAGCTCGGCCTGGACTACGTCGACCTGTACCTCATCCACTGGCCGGCACCGGCGAACGACAAGTTCGTGGAGAGCTGGAAGACGCTCGCGAAGATCCGCGAGTCCGGCCGGGCCCGCTCCATCGGCGTCTCCAACTTCCTCGTGCCGCACCTGGAGCGACTGATCACCGAGACCGACGTCGTGCCGGCGGTCAACCAGATCGAGCTGCACCCCGCCTACCAGCAGACCGAGATCACGGCGTTCGCCCGCGAGCACGGCATCCACATCGAGGCCTGGGGCCCGCTCGGCCAGGGCAAGTACCCGTTGCTCGATGAGGGCGTGGTCACTACCGCGGCCGAGGCGCACGGCAAGACGCCCGCCCAGGTGATCATCCGCTGGCACCTGCAGACCGGCAACATCGTCTTCCCCAAGTCCAACCGCCGCGAGCGGATGGCGGAGAACTTCGACGTCTTCGACTTCGAACTCAGCCACACCGAGCTCGCCACCATCTCGGCGCTCGAGCGCGGCGGCCGCGTCAGCGCGCACCCCAACGAGGTCAACTAGCCTCACCGGGCTCCGCTGACGTGCCGCAAACGGCCCCTTCCGCTCGTCGGAGGCGGCCGTTTGCGGCATCTCAGCGGATGACCCTGCGCCCACTTGCGAGAAAGTGCCCCTGTGCAGCGTCCGAAGGGACACTTTGCGGCAACTCGGCACGCACGCGTTGCTTCGCGGGCGGCGGATGCGCACCGGCTCGCGTCTTACGCCGTGTGTCAGCGCGGCTGGCGGCATCCGGCGGCGGCATTTAGCGTCGGAACATGTCGTACACCCTGAACGTCGTCGCCGTTTCCGGCAGCCTGCACGCTCCCTCGAAGACCACCGCCCTGGTGCGGGCGATCCTCGACGCGCTCGAACGCGAGCTCTCGATCCACGTGCACCTGATCGAGCTGAGCCGGGTCGGCCGCGAGTTCAGCGGGGCGCTTCGCCGGGACGAGCTCTCCGCCGCGGCCGAGGACGACCTGCGACGCATCGAGGGCGCCGACCTGCTCATCGTGGCGTCGCCGGTGTACCGGGCCTCCTTCACCGGACTCTTCAAGCACGTCTTCGACTTCGTCGAGCAGTACTCGCTCGTGGAC
Organism: Cryobacterium sp. TMT4-31; assembly: GCF_004403385.1. Classification (NCBI taxonomy): domain Bacteria; kingdom Bacillati; phylum Actinomycetota; class Actinomycetes; order Micrococcales; family Microbacteriaceae; genus Cryobacterium; species Cryobacterium sp. TMT4-31. Next base: position 13,845 of record NZ_SOGI01000060.1, on the reverse strand, counting down.
AAGCCGGTGCTGCTGGCCGCGACCGGTGGCAGCGACCGGCACGCGCTGATCCTCGAGCACCAGTTCCGGCCGTTGTTCAGCTTCTTCCAGGCGCTCACCCTGCCGTTGGGGGTGTACGCCAAGGACTCCGACTTCACCGACTACCGGGTGACCAACGCCGAGCTCAACGAGCGCATCGATCAGGCGATTCACCGCGGGCTGCCGCTGGTGCGGGCCAGCCTGCCGGCCAACCTCTCGGCTGATTCGGCCGCCATCATCTGGTGACGCTCCGGGCGCCTGCGGAATAGACCCGCGCGCAAACGCCTTACATTGGGACGTGCACGGATGCGACCCATCCGGGAGAGAAGTGTCCTGTGTCCCTGATCGATTGGCTCTTTGACGCCCAGCTGCAGATCGGCAGCCAGACCATTCTCTGGCGCGAGATCATCGGCAACGTCTTCGGCATCGCCAGCGCCGTCGGCGGGATGCGCCGCAAGATCTGGGCCTGGCCGGTGGGCATCGTCGGCAACGCCCTGCTGTTCACGGTGTTCCTCGGCGCCGTCTTCGGCACACCCAACCCGGTGAACCTGCTCGGTCAAGCCGGCCGGCAGGTGATGTTCATCATCGTCTCGATCTACGGCTGGATGCAGTGGTCGCGTAGCCGCTCGGTCGGCACCGTCGCCGTCGCCCCGCACTGGGCCGGCACCCGGGCGCGGGTGGGCCTGGGCATCGGCCTCGTCGCCGGCACGCTAGTGCTCACCCCGATCTTCCGGGCGCTGGGCTCGTTCGAACCAGTCTGGGCCGACGCCTGGATCTTCACCGGGTCGCTGCTGGCCACCTACGGCATGGCCCGCGGTTGGACGGAATTCTGGCTGATCTGGGTGGCCGTGGACATCGTCGGCGTGCCCCTGCTGATCAGCGCCGGCTACTACGCCTCCGCGATCCTTTACCTCTTTTATGGCGCATTCACCATCACCGGCTTCGTGATCTGGACCCGGGTGCAACGCCGCCGCGCGCTCGTGGAGCGGGCCCTGGCCTGATCCCACCCTGCAGCGCCCGCGAGAGCGGCCCTGTGGTTGCCTGGCTCGGCTGAGGTAGCCAGAACGTCGCTTTCGCGAGGTCGTCCATCCGCGAAAGCGGCCGTGTGGTTGCCTCGGCCGGGGCGAAGTGACCACATGGCCGCTTTCGCGAGGTCGTCCTTCGAGCGCATGCGGGTGCTCGGGCGCCGTGGGGACGGTCAGCCGGCGGGGCGGGGCGGGGCGGACGACCGGCGCCGGAGCTGCTTGGGCCGGCCGAGGGCCACCAGGCCCAGCACCGGCGCGATGAGCAGCTGCAGCGCCACGAGGGGACCGAACGAGGCGAACACCACGGTGAGCACTGCCGTCGCGGTGCCCAGGATCAACACGATCACCAAAAAGACGGTGCGTCCGGTGCGGGCGAAGGCGACGGATGCCAGTCCCAGCGGCACCAGCCGCAGCCACAGGTCCGCCTGGGACTGGGGCAGCGGCCCGCCGATGACCGAGATCGTGGCAGCCAGCGCGTACAGTGCCGTCCACACCCAGAACAGCCATGGACCGGCGGGCTGCACCGGCTGGTACGGCTCGTCGGCCGCCCAGCCCGGCGGCGTACCCGTGGCAGGTCCCCGGCCGGTCCCGGCCCACTCCCCGCCCGAGCCGAAACTCGAGCCGGAGCCCGCCCCTTCGCCGGTCGGCCGGGGTCCGGCGGATCCGGGGGAGCGGCGCATCCGCTCGGCCTCGACCTCACGCAGCACGGCCCGGGCCTGGGTGAACCTGTCGAACCGGGCGGCCGCCGCGGCCAACTCGGCGGGTGTTGCGGCGGTCAACCGGTCGGGATGCGAGCGCTGGGCCTGGTACCGGAACGCCCGCTCCACCTGCTCCAGCTCGGCATCGACCGCAACCTCGAGGAGTGCCGCCGCCTCGACGGGGGTCATCGTGCGTTCGGTCATGTCGCGCAGACGGTCACGGGACGGCGGCGGGTGCTCATGGGCCGATGGGCGGATGCCCGGTCAGCGGCGAGGCCGTTCGGGCGCGGGTACTGGTGGGTGACCGGTCGGAGCGCCGATCCGGCGGCGAAAGAGCGCGCATCCGGTGCCAGACATCGGGGTGCGAAAGAGCGAGCCGAAACCAGGAGAACGGCGACGGCGACCAGGGCAATCGTGCCAATGCCCAGCAGCAGCGCCCGCAGATCAATCGTGCCCCTTCGTCGCATCCAGTCTCACAGCAGCCCTCCGACTCGGCAACCCTCTCCGCGTCCAGAAGTGCGGTGCCCGCCGGCGTTCGGATATCGCCGCGACCAGCCGGAACGGAGGTTGCCGGGTCACAATGGAGCCATGCCGAATCGCCTCGCCGACGCCATCAGCCCGTACCTGCGCTCGCACGCCGAGAACCCGGTCGACTGGCATCCGTGGGGTGCGGCCGCCTTCGCCGAGGCCCGCCGGCGCGACGTGCCGGTCCTGGTGTCGATCGGCTACGCCACCTGCCACTGGTGCCATGTGATGGCCCGCGAGAGCTTCAGCGATCCGGCGCTGGCCGCCTATCTCAACGAGCATTTCGTGAGCGTCAAGGTCGACCGGGAGGAGCATCCGGATGTCGATGCCAGCTACCTCGCCGCGGCCGGCGCGTTCACCCAGAACCTCGGCTGGCCGCTGAATGTGTTCGTCACCCCGGCCGGCCGGCCCTTCTTCGCCGGCACCTATTCGCCGCCCACGCCGATGCCGGGGCATCCGGCGTTCCGTGAGGTGCTCAACGCCGTCACGGATGCCTGGACCAACCGCCGGGACGCCGTCGAAGACAGTGCCGCGGGCCTGGCCGAGGCGCTCGCCCAGGCGGCGCCCGCGGCGGTGGGGGAGATGCCGGACCAGGCCAGAGTCGCCGACACCGTCGCCCGGCTGGCCACGGCGGAGGATCCCGTCTACGGCGGTTTCGGCGGTGCTCCCAAGTTTCCCGCCGCGCCGACCCTGGGCCTGCTGCTCGACCGGGCCGACGGCCGGGAGCTGGCGCTGCGCACCCTCAAGCGGATGGGTGCGTCGCCGCTCCGGGACCCCGTCGAGGGCGGTTTCTTCCGCTACGCCGTCAACCGCGATTGGAGCGACCCGCACTACGAACGGATGCTTTACGACAACGCGCAACTTCTCGAGCTGTACACCCGGGCGTGGATGCTCACCGGTGAACGCTGGGCCCGCATCGTGGCCGAGGGCCTCGTCGGGTTTCTCGGCGCGGTGCTTCAGCTACCCGATGGCGGTTTCGCCAGCGCCCAGGACTCGGAGAGCACCGTCGACGGGGTGCGGGTGGAGGGCGGCTACTACGCCCTCGACGAAGACGCCCGCCGCGGCCAGGCCCCGCCGGCCCTGGACGCCAAGGTGCTCACCGGCTGGAACGGCCTGGCGATCGGGGCCCTCGCACTGGCCGGGCACGCGTTCGCCGACGATGCCGCGCTGCACCTGGCCCGACGTGCGGCCGACAGGCTGCTCCAGGCGCACCGCCGCGCCGATGGCGCCCTGGTGCGGGCCTCCATCGACGGTCGCCTCTCGGCCGCGGTCGCGACACTGGAGGACTACGGCATGTTCGCCGGCGGCCTCCTCGAGCTCGCCACCGCCACCGGAGAGGTACGGTACGCGGTCGTGGCCGGGGAACTCATCGACCGGACCATGCCCGGCCACGGTTCGACGGCCGGCCGTGAACCCGGAATGACCTTCGCCGCCCCGGAGGGCGCCGATCCGGTGCTCACGGCGCAGGGACTCGACCTCGCCACCGACCCCTCCGAGGGCGCCTACCCATCCGGACTCACGGCCATCGCCAGCGCGGCCTGGCGGCTGCACCTGCTCACCGGCGCCGGCCGCTATCGCGACGCGGCCACGGCCGGGATGGTGCGGCTGGTCGGATCCGGCGACATCAACCCGCTCGCGTTCGGCGCCGCCCTCCGGCTGGTCAACGGGCTCACCACGCCGGTGGAGCAACTCGTCGTCGTCACCCCTGACGGAGCCTCGGAACGGCCCGTCACCGCCACGGCCGGTTCGGCACTGCTGGACGCGGCCCGGCGTCGCACCGGGGTCGTCGCCGTGGTCACCGAACGGCAGGGCGCCGCCTTCGCCGCCGCCGGTTTCGAGCTGTTCGCCGACCGCACCACCCGCGACGGCCTGCCCACCGCATACCTCTGCCACGACTTCGTCTGCCGCCTGCCCAGCACGGATGCCGCCGCGCTCGGCTGACCCGCCCCATCCGCCGCCCCCGCCCCATGCAACTGGTGCCCGTGCGGACAACTGCGCCCGGCGCACCGGGCACAGTTGTCCGGAACGGGAACAGTTGCCGGCCGGGCGAGCACACCGACGAGACCAGGCAGGCCGGTGCCGCCCTGGCCACCGCTTCCCGGATGATCACCCACGACGCGTTCGATCGCCGGCACCACGGCCTGACCACGCCGCCGCCGTCCGCGCCGGTCACGCCCCGGCCGCCCCGGCAACGTACACTAGAGCAACGTCACTCTTCCCAGCGGGCCCCTTGCCCGGCCTGGACCGGTGCGTGGATGCCCGGGAGACCCGGGCGCATACTCCGGGGCCTGGCGCATCGATGCCCGCCCTGAGCAGATCGCCCGTCGCTTTTCCCGCACAACCGCTTGGCACCCCGCAGTCAGCCCTGCATCCGTTACCGCTCCACGTATTTTTCTCCAAGGAGGACCATGGCACGCTTTGACCGCACCGATTCCACCCGACACTCTCACATCGCTGCCGGAACTGGCTTCTCTGAGGCCCCGGCGAACCCGGTCGATGAACCGGCTCCGGACACCGCGTCCATTCCCCTCCTCTCGCTGAGCAGCGAACCCGAGCTGGTGCTGCGCACCCTCGACGACCGCACCCGCCGTTTCGACCGCGAAGACGTTGTCGTGCGAAAGGGCGAGATCGCCCTGATCAACGGGCACTTCACTCCGCACGAGTCCAGGGTCAGCGACCTGCTCGCCCTGGCCGACGCCCTCGACACCGCCGGCATCGACTACCTGCTGGTGCGCGGCGACCACGACCGTCCGGTCATCGCCGTGAACCGCAAGCGTCGCAAGAAGATCAGCCGCGTCCTGGCCGAGGCCTTCGCGAACACGCCCTTCTACCTCAAGCCCCTCGACGGCGACCTCGCCCGCCCGGCTCTCGCCGCCGACGGCGCCCTCGCCGCCCTGGGCACCTCCGACGTCTTCAGGGTCTACCAGCCGCGCATCGAACCCATCGGCCGGCTCCGCTACGGTGCCGAGACCGCGTTCCAGCTCGAGCTGTGGCGGTTCGGCGAAGACGAGATCGTCGCTCCCGTTGAGAATGCCCTCATGCGCCGCCGGCTGCCCCGGTCCGAGGCCCGAGAGACCACCGTCGAGCTCTTCGGCCGCACCTGGCGCACCCTGCAGAACATGTTCGACGACCTCGTCAGCGACATCAGCTTCGACATCGACCTGGTCTTCTCCTGGGTTGACGGGTCCTCCAGCGACTTCCAGAAGGCCCGCGCCCTGCGCATGAACGGTTACGTCGCCGGCGCCGGCGACGATTCGGATGCCCGTTTCCGGCAGATCGATGAACTCAAGTACGCGTTGCGGAGTGTCTACATGTTCGCGCCGTGGGTGCGCCGCATCTTCATCGCCACCGACTCGCCCGCTCCCGAATGGCTGGTGGACCACCCGCGGGTGGCCATCATGAACAGCGAGGACTTCTTCCCCGACGTCTCCGTTCTGCCCACCCACAACTCGCACGCCGTGGAGAGCCAGCTGCACCACATCCCGGGTATCGCCGAGCACTTCATCTACTCGAACGACGACATGTTCTTCGGCCGTCCGGTGGGACCTGAGCTGTTCTACTCACCCGGCGGAATCACCAAGTTCGTCGAGGCGGCGACCCGGATCGGCCTGGGCGACAACGACCCCAGCCGCAGCGGGTTCGAAAACGCCGCGCGGGTGAACCGGGCGCTGCTGCGCGAAAGGTTCGGCAAGGTCACCACCCGGCACCTCGAGCACACCCCGGCACCGCTGCGCAAGAGCGTCATGGCCGAGCTCGAGGCCGAATTCCCCGAGGACTTCCGACGCACCATGGCCAGCCGGTTCCGCTCGGCCACCGACATCTCGGTCACCAACTCGCTGTACCACTACTACGCGCTGGCCACCGGCCGGGCCGTGGAGCAGACCCAGGTTCGGTCGCTGTACGTCGAAACGACGCTCAAGCTGGCGCTGCGCCAGATGAACAAGCTGCTCAAGCGCCGCGACCAGGACATGTTCTGCCTCAACGACGGCAGCTTTCCCGAGATCAGCGACGAGGTGCGCACCGAGGCCGTCACCGACTTCCTCGAGCGCTACTTCCCGATCGTGGCCCCGTGGGAACGCGAAAGCGTCATCGCGGCCAGCCAGCACGGCGAGGACACCCTCATCGAGAGTGCCCTGGGCCTGGGAAACGGCGACGTCAGCGCAGAACCTGGATCGGCCTGGTCATTGGCGGCTCCCGGTATGCGGGCAGACTCCCCGCAGGCATGATCTCGATGCCGGAGGCGGCCAGGCGGCGGGCGCTTTCGGCGGCGTCGATGTAGTCCAGCGGCTCGAAGTCGCCCAGCGGCACCACCGAGTGCAGCACGGTGTCGGCGTAGACGTGCACGAGGTTGAACGCTCGCGCGCCGTCGCGGCCACGGGTGCCGCCGACGGGAACGTTGAGGTCCTGGGTGTAGCAGGTGGCCGACGCCACCGACACCGGGATGCCGGCGAACGTGGCGGTGGACGAGTAGTGCAGGTGCCCGGCCAGGATGCTGCGCACATCCGTGCCGCGCAGCACGTGAGCGAGGCTGGCCTGATCGCGCAGCTCCACCGCCACCGACAGGTCGAGCATGCTCGGCACCGGCGGGTGGTGCATGGCCAGGATGGTGCCGTCCGGCGCGGGGACGCTCAACTGCAGGCTGAGCCACTCGAGCTGATTCTCGGTGATCTCGCCGTAGTGGCTGCCGGGCACCGAGGTGTCCAGGGTGATGATGCGCAGCCCGCCGATGAAGTCGACGTGGTCGATCGGCGCCTGACTGGGTTCCTCACCGAGGAGCTCGGTACGGAAGTTCGCCCGATTGTCGTGGTTCCCCATCACCCAGATGACCCTGGCGCCGAGGCGCTCCGCGGCGGGTTCGACGATGCCGCGCAGCTGCGCGTAGGCGTGCGGCTCACCCTTGTCGGCGAGGTCCCCGGTGATGATGATCGCATCGGGTCTGCCGCCGGATGCCTCGACATCCGCGACCAACCGCTGCACGTGTGCGGCACTGTCCACGCTGCCGTAGAGACGATTGCCGTCTGCGAGCAGGTGCGTGTCGCTGAGGTGGAGAAGGAAATAATCCGGCCTGGGGTATTCGGCCGTTCGAACGCTCACGGAGCTTCCATTCGTTTGGTACTTAGGCACTTTACGGGGATTACGCTGCGGATGCTACAAGACCAGTCGATCAGAGAATCATGAACATAGCGTGTCCAACACGCGAAAAGACGGGACCCTGAGGATAAATCCTCAGGGTCCCGTCTCGTGACCTGTCTCAGGGATGCGTGAGCCCGGGCTCCGTGACCGGCAGCACCGCTACGGCGCCCTCGTCGTGCTCATACGGTTCGATGGTGTCGTGGTCCGCGGCCGCCGCCCGGCGCCGCTCCGACTCGAAGTCGCCCTCCAGGCCCGGGTACCCACCGCGGTCGAGTGAGCGATCCGCGCCGCGCGTGGACCGTTCCCGCCTTGTCTGCCTACCGAACATATTTCGACGATACGCCGCAGAATCACCATGTCAAGAGGCAACCTGAGCGTGGCTCATCACCTGACGCACATGTGTTGTGCACCAGGCTTTCACGGTTCACCCATGCTGCCGTGGGAAGCTAGAGAGTGCCCTCGATCTCCCGCCTCACCCCCACCCGTTACATCGGCGCAGCGTTGCTCTGCGTCGTCGCGTTTGTGGCGTTGTACCTCTTTTTCGTGCGGGATGTCGCCGGGCAGGCCATCGATCAGCTGGCCTTCAACGGGGCCGAGGACGGCTCAACGGGCACCACGGTCACCCGGCAGCTGCTCGACCTGATCCCCTCGGTGATGGTCGCCATCGGAGCAATCGTGAGCCTGATCATCGCGACAGTGCGACGCGCCTGGTTCCCGCTCGTGGTCGCCGTGAGCGCCGCGATGGTGGCCGTCGTGACCACTCAGCTGCTCAAGAACGTGATCCTCACCCGCCCGGAGCTCGGTGTGGACGGCTACGTCCCCAACTCATTCCCATCCGGGCATACAACGGTGGCGGCGGCATCCGCGTTGGTGGTGTTCCTCGTCGCCAGCCCGCACACGCGGTGGCTGGCCGGCACCATCGGGGCGGCATTCGCGGTCGCGGCCGGGGTATCCACGCTGGTGAGCCTGTGGCACCGGCCCAGCGACGTGATCGCGGCGCTGCTCGTCGTGGCGTTCTGGGGCTGCGTCGCCGGGGCCGTGCTCACCCGGTCCGGCGGCCGACAGCGCACCGCACGCACCCCCACCCCGGCCAGGGTGGGCCTGAAGCTGCAGACCGGGATCGCGGTGCTCGCCGGCATCGTCACCGCGGTGGCCGCGGGTATCGGCGCCACCGGGGCGTTCGGCATCTCGGATGCGCCGGTGGCCTATCTCGGCGCGGTCACCGCGATCGTCGCGGTCGGTTTTGTGCTGGCCATCACCGCCACCCGCCTCTTCGACCGCCTGCCGTAGCGGTCGCGGGCGGGAGCCCACGGCCGGGAGCCCATCTGCCGCCGCATCCGCCGCGCGCCTCGCCGTGCAGGGGGATGTGCCTACGGCGCGGTGCGTGTAACACTGGGGCATGGCCGTCACGCTGAGAGCGCTCCAGACCGTTGTTCCGCCCACCGTCCTTGTGCAGGAGCAGGTCAGGGACATCTTCGCCGCCCAACCTGGCCTCAGCCGGCTGGCGCAGCGGTTGGTGACCGCATCCTTCAACCTGTCGGGGATCGACACCCGGCATACCGTGATCGAGGAACTCACCCTCGACTCGCAGGCGCCCGAGCCGCAGTTCTTCGACGCCACCACCCAGCGGCTGCTCGTGCCCGGCACCCGGGTGCGCAACGAGCTGTACATCGAGCAGGCCACGAAGCTGTTCGTGGAGGCCGGCCGGCGTGCGCTGGCCGCCTGCCCGGGGCTGGACGCCGGTGACATCACCCACGTCGTGACGGTCTCCTGCACGGGCTTCTACGCGCCGGGCCCTGACTACATGCTGGTGCGCGAGTTGGGCCTGGCGCCGTCCACCCAGCGCTACCACCTCGGATTCATGGGTTGCTACGCGGCCATGCCGGCGCTACGCACCGCGAAGCAGTTCGTGCTGGCCGATCCGTCCGCCGTGGTGCTCGTGGTCAGCGCCGAGCTGTGCTCGCTGCACCTGCGCACCTCCAACGACCCCGACACCATCGTGGCGTCGTCGCTGTTCTCGGATGGCGCGGCCGCCGGCATCGTGAGCAGCCGTGCGCCGGTCGCCGGCGAGACCGCCCTCAACCTGGACCACTTCGAGACCGTGATCACGCCCGTCGGCGAGGGCGACATGGCCTGGAAGATCGGCGACGAGGGCTTCGAGATGGTTTTGAGCTCGTACGTGCCGCACATCATCGACGAACACATCGAGTCGGCCCTGGCGCCGCTGTTCGGCCGGGACGAGTCGCTGACCCTGGCGCTGGCGGCGGGCGTGGTGGCCGAGGCCGACGCCGTGACCGTGCAGGCACAGGAGCAGCAATCGCAGTCGGTGGACGGCGGGGCGAGTCCCGGCCAGGTGCTCACGGCCGCGACCCCTGGTTCGGCTCTGAGCACCGCCATCGCGCACTGGGCGATCCACCCCGGCGGGCGCAGCATCCTCGATAAAACCGAGGCCAAACTCGGCCTCACCGAGGCGCAGCTGGTGCCGTCGCGGGAAACCCTGCGCACCAACGGCAACATGTCCAGCGCCACCATCCTCTTCGTCATGAAGGAGATCCTCGAGGGCGCGGCCACCGCCGACGGGGACAGGGTCTGCGCGATGGCGTTCGGGCCGGGTCTGACCGTGGAGTCAGGCCTGATGACAGTGCAGCGCGGCTGACCCGTGCTCCCGAGGCTCCGCGAACGGGCGGTCGACGCCGTCGAGATCATGGACGATCCGCACTGCGACGCCGAGACGCTGCGGCGCACCTACGCGAACTTCCGGTACGTCAACGCCGTCGTCTCCGGGCTTCGGCACACCTACCGCCGCGACATCCGACCGCGCCTGTCGGCCGGCACCGAGACCAGCCTGCTCGACATCGGCTCCGGCGGCGGCGATGTGGCCCGGTCGCTGGCCCGCTGGGCCGTGCGCGACGGGCTGCGCCTGAGCGTGACCGCGATCGACCCGGATGCCCGCGCGCACGCCTACGCGGCCGGCCGGCCGCCGTTGCCCGGGCTGGAGTTTCGCCGGGCGCTCAGCAGCGACCTCGTGGCAGCGGGGGAGCGGTTCGACATCGTGCTCTCCAACCACGTGCTGCACCACCTCAATGGCGTCGAGCTCGGCGCGTTGCTCGTGGACTCGGAACGGCTCGGCCGCGGCCTGGTCCTGCACGGCGACATCGAGCGCTCCCCGCTGGCCTACCTCGGCTTCGGGCTGGGCACGTGGCCGTTCTTTCGCCGCTCCTACATTCGCGCCGACGGCCTCACCTCGATCCGGCGCAGCTTCACCTGGCGCGAGCTGGCGGCCGTGGCGCCGCCGGGCTGGAGCGTGCACCGGGAGGTGCCGTACCGGCTGATGCTGCGTTGGCAGGCCCCCGCGGTGACCGAACCGCGGCGGGCCGTTTCGACTGATTCGGCCGCACCGGCAGCTGGAAGTCGGGCGCATGCGTGACGTGATCGTGGTCGGCGGCGGCCCGGTGGGCATCCTGCTGGCCTGTCTGCTGGCCGAGCGCGGCGTGGACGTGGAGGTGCTCGAACGGCGCACCGAGCCGTCGATGCTCGCGCGGGCCATCGGCATCCACCCGCCATCGATGCGGGTCCTGCGCCAGGCCGGCGTGGCCGAGGAGGTGCTGGCCCGGGCAGTGCGCATCGAGACCGGCAGCGTGCAGAGCGGCGGCCGCACGCTGGGGCGGCTGTCGTTCGCGCAGACGACGGGGCGGTTCCCGTTTGTCGTGGCGCTGCCGCAGTACGAAACCGAAGCTGTGCTGCGGGCGCGATTCCGACAGCTGCGGCCGGACGGTCTGCGCTCCGGCGTGGCTGTGGGCATGCTGCACGATCGCGGCTACCACGTGGACCTGATCGCCGAGCCGGGTGCCGACGGGTCCGGGGATACCGGCGACAACGGGCTCGAGATCGTGGGGACGGCGCGGTACGTCGTGGTGGCCGACGGCGCCCGCGGACAGCTGCGCGATGCCGTCGGCATCGCCTCCCGGCCGCTCGGCGGCGGGGACACCTACCTGATGGCCGACTATCCGGACACCGGCGAACACGGCAGCGAGGCCGTTTTGTTCTTCGAACGAGGCGGCGTCGTCGAGTCGTTCCCGCTGCCGGGCGGCCGGCGCCGCTGGGTGGCGCTGACGCCGACCCTGATGGAGGATGCCTCGCTCGAGGACCTGACGGCCCTGGTCCTCGGTCGCACCGGGGTGCTGCTGCCGGCCTCCGACGCCGTGCCGAGCTCGTTCTCGGTGCGGCAGCGGCTGGCCGCCACGATGGTGCAGGGCCGGGTGCTGCTGGTGGGGGATGCGGCGCACGAGATCAGCCCGATCGGCGGGCAGGGTATGAACCTGGGGTGGCTCGACGCGGTGGCGTTGGCGCCTGCGCTCACGCACGCGCTCGCGCAGCCGATCGAGGCCCGGGTGACGCTCGCCGGCTACGACCGCCGCCGGCGGCGCAGCGCCCGCATTGCCGCCAGGCAGGCCGGCTTCAACATGGCGATGGGCCGTCCGGCACGCGGACTGCGGCTGCGGCTGCGCAACGTGATCGTGCGGGTCCTGGCGACACCGCCGTTGAACGGCCTGCTCACGCGGGCGTTCACGATGCGCTGGCTCTAGCCGGCTTCCTGGTCCAAGGATCACGTCCACGTCGTTGGTCGAGCTTGTCGAGACCTGGTGACCCGGTCCCTGGGTCGCGCCCACGGGTTGGTTGGGTCGCGTAGGCCGGGCCCGGCGTGCAGTTGAATAGAGGGGTGACTGCACCTCTGATCGACCTGCTCCGCGCCGACCTCGCCGCCGCCAACTTCTCGGTGACCGCCCTGACCGGGCTGTGGGGCATCGAAGCGGATGCCGCCCTGCGCCGCAATCAGCGGGTGCCGGCCCTGCGGGCGCTCACCAAGCTGCGCGCCACCCTCGCCGTGCCCGAACCCAACGTGGTGCTCGCCCAGATCTTCGTGCTCGGCCTACCCGTCCAACGGGCCGAGCTCGCGGCGGCCCTGCCGTCCCTCGGCGTGGACGGCGCCGAGCAGCTCGGCCTTGTCGCCGCCCGCCACGACGAGGCCGCCACGCAGCCCGGCCCCGTCGCCGACCTCGTCGCCCCGGCGGACCCGGCACTCGGCCCGGCACAGGTGGCGCCGCTGGTGGACCTGCGGCCGTACAGCTTCGTGGACGCGCACGGCGCCGGCAGCTGGTGGATCACCTCGGACCTGGGCGAACTGGCGCTGGGGCATCCGCTCGGCGAAGACCACGTGCTCGGCGTCGGCGGTGCGTCGCTCACCCTGAGTGCCCTGATGATCCCCACCGCGGTCGACAGCGCGCTGGACCTCGGCACCGGCTGCGGCATCCAGGGGCTGCACGCCGCCAGACACGCCACCCGGGTGGTGGCCACCGACATCTCCGAGCGCGCCCTCGAGCTCGCGGCACTCAACGCCCGGCTGAACGGCGTCGAGAACATCGAGTTCCGGCTCGGCAGCCTGTTCGACCCCGTCGCGGGGGAGCGGTTCGACCACATCATCTCCAACCCGCCGTTCGTCATCACCCCACGGGTGGAGGGTGTGCCCAGCTACGAGTACCGCGACGGCGGCATGGTCGGCGACGCCCTCGTGGAGGCCGTGGTGCGTGGCGCCGCCGACCACCTCACCCCCGGCGGGGTGGCCCAGCTGCTCGGCAACTGGGAGTATCACGACGACGACGCCTTCAACAGGCTCACCGGCTGGCTGGCGAGCCCGGCGGAGACCGCGCTGGACGCCTGGATCATCGAGCGCGAGGTGCAGCCGCCCACGGGCTACGCCGAAACCTGGATCCGCGACGGCGGCACCCGCCCGGACACCCCCGACTTCGACCGGCTCTACGGCGCCTGGCTCGACGACTTCGAGGCCCGCGGGGTGCGTCAGGTGGGCTTCGGCTACATGCTGCTGCGCCGCCCGACGGATGGCCGCCGCCGGGCCGCCGCACCGACCCGCCCCCGCCTGCTCCGGCTCGAACGGCTGCCGGAGGCCCTGGGGCACAACCCGGCCGGCATCGGCCACCACCTTGCCGAGTGCCTGGCCGCGCACGACTGGCAAGCCGGGCTGGATGACGACGCGCTGTCCCGCAGCACGCTCACCGTGGCATCCGACGTCACCGAGGAACGGCACTTCTGGCCCGGCCAGGAGGATCCGACGCTGATGGCCCTGCACCAGGGCGGCGGCTTCGGCCGATCGGTGCCGCTGGATACCGCCCAGGCCGCCCTGATCGGCGCCTGCGACGGCGAGCTTCCGGTGGGTGCGATCATCGACGCGATCGCCCAGCTGCTCGACGCCGACGCGGCCGCCTTGCGGGCCGAGCTGCTGCCCCGGGTGCGCGGCCTGCTCGACGACGGCTTCCTCGAGCCGCCCGCCGCCTAGCTGTACTGCCCAGGCAGGTTAGTTAACCGCGTGATCGGTGGCTTGCCTCCGATGGCGGTGTGGTGCCTGTGGTGATTGTATTCGTGGAGCCATG
>NZ_SOGI01000049.1:0-32018 GCF_004403385.1 Cryobacterium sp. TMT4-31 | reverse complement strand
CGCGCCCGGCCAGCTCCGCGCCGCACCGGCCCGCTCAGCGCCCGGCCAGCCGGGGGCGCCCCGGGGTGAGGCCCAGGCGCGCCAGCCGCGCCGACAACCGCGGCACGCTCATCCCGGTGGCATGGTCCCAGCGAACGAAGCCGAGCACCTGCAGCCGAATGGCATCCTCGCGGAGCTTTTCCTCGTACACGACCTCTGCCGGGGTGCGTCCGGCGAGCAGCACGGGATCGAAGTACTTCACTCGACCGTCGCTCTCGCCAACACCCCGCACGCCCCGCCAGAAGAAGTCCGAGAAGACGGTGCGGTCCTCGATCACGAACGGATGCTGCAACTCGGGTTCGGGAAGTCCGGCCAGCGCGATCGTCACCCGAGTGCCCGATTCGTCGGGAGAGCCCGAGAGCGGCGTGGCAAAGTCGATCACCGTGCGCGCCCGCACCGAACCGCGGAACGGCAGCATCCGGTGCCAGGTTTCGAGCAGGGTCACCCGGTCCGTGAGCGGCAGGATGCGACCGGTCCGATCCACCGCCAGAGCCCGATCGGCCGCGGCGACCGCCGACCGAAGGTCCACAATCGTTGCGAGCTCGATCACCGTGCGGGCTACCGAGGTGACCAGCACTCCGTCTTTCAGCTCCACATCGCGGGCGTCGAAGCCCACCGTGTGCTTGCGGATGCCCGGGTCCGAGCGTCCGCCGGCTGCACGCGGTCCCAGGAAGTGCACCTCATCGGGCCACGGTGCCTGCAGCGGTAGGTGCCACAGCACCGCGGCCGACTGGTGGGAGAGCGGCAGCGCGCCTCGTCGGGCCAGCGCCGCCGCCCGCACTCTCAGTGCATACCGCTGGTCACGGTCGAGGCCGGCCCAGACCGCTGCGGGGCAGTACTGGCCCCAGCCGATGCGGTGCAGGTAACCGCGCTCGGCACCGCGACGCAGGCGAAGATCGGCGCCGAGGGCTCGCCGATAGTCGGCGGCCAGGAGCACTTCGGGTGGGAAGGACGGGTGTTCTCGACGATCGGTCATCCAGTGAGTGTCGGCGCCGGGTGCCGCGGCCACGGCGATCGAACCGTGGTCGTTCACAACATCGGGCCGGCGCCCCTGTGGAGGACTGCCCAGCCATCGCGCGGGGCGGCCCCCTGGGATGCGTAGTGCGGGTCACGCGCCGTTATGCGGGTGGCGCGCCACCCGCATAACGGCGCCTACCCCGCATAACGAGATTGCGCCCCCAAAGGCCTAGCGCAGCATCCAGGTGACAGCTTCGGCGGCCGTACGGTGGGTGAAACGGAACCCGTCGGCCTGCAGCTTCGCCGAGCTCACCCGCTGGTCGGCGAGCAACAGTTGCCGGGCGGCATCCTGCAGCGCCAGGGTCAGCACGAACTCGGGCACCGGAAGGAAGAACGGCCGGCGCAGCGCCGAGGCCACGGCCCGGATCACCTCGTTGGCCGTTGCCGGGGTGGGGCCGGTGAGGTTCACCGGGCCGCTCAGCTCCGAGGTGAGCAGGTGCACGATCGCCGCGGCTTCGTCGTGGAGGCTTACCCACGGCCAGATCTGGCTGCCACGGCCGAGCGGTCCGCCGAGGCCGAGCCGGACGATCGGCATGAGGGGCTTCAGCGCGCCGCCCTTGGCGAGCACCAGGCCGGTACGCAGCAGCACCACCCGGGTGCCCTCAGGGGCCAGCCGGGCCTCCCCTTCCCAGGTCGTGACGACGGTGGCGAGGAAGTCCGAGCCCGGTGCGGACTCCTCGGTGAGCTCCTCGCCGGGCCGGTTGCCGTAGATCCCCACGGCGGACGCGTTCAGCAGCACCGTCGGTGGCGTGCCGGCCCGGCGCATGGCGTCGGTGAGGGTACGAGCGGCCTGCACCCGCGATTCCATGATCTGGCGGCGGTAGGACTTGGTCCAGGGCAACCGCCCGATCGACGCGCCGGACAGGTTGATCACCGCGTCCACGCCGTCGAGCACGGTGGGATCCAGGGTCAGTGTCGCCGGGTCCCAGCGCACCTCCGACCTGGAGCGCGCGGGGCGTCGCACCAGACGCAGCACGGTGTGGCCGGCCGTTTCCAGCTGGCGGGTCAGTTCGGTGCCGATGAGCCCGGAGGCTCCGGAGATGAGTACGCGCACCGCTCAGGCCAGTTCGGCTTCGATGGTGATCGGGATGCCGGTCAACGCTTGCGAGATCGGGCAGTTCACCTTCGCGTCCTGCGCGAACGCCTCGAACTCCGCCTCAGTGACACCGGGAACGTTGGCGCTGACGAGCAGGTGGCTGCCGGTGACACCGGTGCCGGCCACGAACGTGACCGCCGCGGTGGTCTGGATGCTCGTGGGGGTGTGTCCGGCGTCGGCCAGGATCAGGGCCAGTGCCATCGAGAAGCAGGATGCGTGCGCCGCGCCCAGCAACTCCTCGGGGTTGGTCGTATTGGCGGTTCCCTCGGCCCGGGCCTTCCAGTTCACCGGGAACGACCCGCCGTGCGAGGAATCGAGCGTGACGGTTCCGGAACCCGTCGTCAGGTCTCCGGTCCATACGGTGGTTGCTTCGCTGGTCAGGGCCATGGTGATACCTCCTGGAAGTGGAGCACCAGCCTATCCGCCGGGCCTGAACCGTTCACAGGGAATCCTCGGGCGACGGGCAGGTTCGCCAGACCCGCCGGTCAGGGCGCCGCCGGGCTACGCCCGAGGACGCCGGCCCGCACCAGCAGGAGGTACAGCTGGCAGCCCAGGCAGTAGTCGAAGGCCGCGTTCAGGAAAGCCGCCACGAACGCGGCCGCCGCCGCGAGGGGCACGGCCACGATCACCCCGGCCAGGCCGAGCAGCACCCCGGTCAGGGCGACCAATAGGCCGACACCCTGGGCGAAGGTGGGCGGGGCCGGGTCTTCGAGTTCGGCCGGCGGGCCGAGCCGCGGGCGCACGAGGGCCTTGTAGAGCCACCCGTACGGATGCCGGGCGGCCCCGGCGATGGTGCCCCAGGCGAACACCGCGGTCTGCACGGCGAGCAGCGCCAGGGCGGCGTCGGAGGCTCCGACGAGCGCGAGGAAGATTACCGCCAGCAACACGACGGCGGTGACGGCCGCGCCGAACCGGGGGCCGCGCGGGTCGATGCCCGTCCGCTTCCCGGCAGCGGCAGCGGCAGCAGCGGCAGCGGCGGCGGCGGAAGCCGTCGCAGCGGATTCTGGCTGGGTCATCGGAACTCCTGAACGTTTCGGGCAAGGTCATCGAGGTGCGCGTGCAGGGCGGCCCGGTTCGGCACACCGCCCACCCGGGCGCGCACCCGGCCGGCCCTGTCGAGCACCAGTGTGGTGGGCGTCTGCAGAACCTTGAACCGCCGGGCGAGGTCGGCGCGATGGGTGAGGTCCACCTCCACGTGCCGCACGCCGGTGCGGGCATCCGCCACCTGGCCCAGCAGCACGCTCGTGCCGGGGCAGCGGGCGCAGAACTCGGTGGAGAACTGCAGCAGCGTCGCCTCGGCGCCGAAAACCATCGGCGTGTTCGACACGGTCAGGCCCAGCTGGGCGGCCGTGACGGCATCCACCGAGTCGGTCGAGCTCGTGAGCCGGCCCTGCCGACGGCGCCAGACCAGTCCCAGCGCGGTGGTCAACGCGACCAACAACACCAGAACGAGCAGGGCGGCGGCGGGGTTCATGCAGGCGAGGTTACGCCGCGGCGGGCCTCAGACCCCTCGTATGACGGCAGATGACGCGCGCGAGGGCAGGCGTGGAGGCGCGGGAGGGCGCGCTAGACGATAACCTGTAAAACGTGTCTACTCCTTACAACCCCTTCGGGCAGGTCCTCGTCGCCCTGGTGACACCTTTTACCGCTGACGGTGAGGTCGCCTGGGCCGACGTCGAGAAGCACATCGACGACGTCATCACCGCCGGGGCCGACGGCATCGTCGTCACCGGCACCACCGGCGAGACCTCCACCCTCACCGACCCCGAGAAGATCCGGCTCGTCGAGGTCGGCAAGGACGTTGCGGCCGGTCGCGCCAAGATCATCACCGGCGGCGGCTCGAACGAGACCGCCCACGCCATGCAACTCGCCAAGCAGAGCGAGAAGGCCGGCGCCGACGGCAACATGATCGTCACGCCGTACTACAACAAGCCCACCCAGGCCGGTGTTCTCACGCACTTCCGCATGATCGCGGATGCCACCGACCTGCCGGTGATCCTGTACGACATCCCGGGACGCACGGGCATCCCGATCACCTACGAGACCATCCTGCGCGCCGCGAAGCACCCGAACATCCTCGCCGTCAAGGACGCCAAGGGCGACCTGGCCCAGGTCAGCCGGGTGCTCAACCAGACCGACCTGCTCTACTTCTCCGGCGACGACCCCAACGTGCTGCCGCACCTGTCGATCGGCGCCACCGGCCTGATCGGCGTCACCGCGAACATCGCGGCCAAGCCGTACCGCCAGATGGTGGATGCCGTCAACGCGGGTGACCTCAAGGCGGCCACGCTCGCGCACCAGCAGCTTGAACCCCTCGTGCGCGCCGTGATGACCCACGTGCCGGGCACCGTCGCGGCCAAGTACATCCTGCACGGGCTGGGTCGCATCAGCAGCCCACGCGTGCGCCTGCCCCTGGTCGGCCCGGAGGAATCCGAGGCCGCCATGATCGAAGACGAAATCGACCTCGTCCGGAACATCCCCGGCGTCGACTTCACCAACTTCCGCCCCGACCGCAACGCCGCCGCCGGCGGGGCGCTGCCCAAGGTCGCCGGAACCACACGCTAAAAGATAAACGCACCACGGATCAACAGCAGCACCAACTCCACCCACCACTAACTTCACGCACCACCAACTCCACAATAGGAGGGCTTATGCCCAACGACGTATACGCACCGCCCGCGCTCCCCAAGGGAACACTCCGCGTCACGCCCATCGGCGGACTCGGCGAAATCGGCCGGAACATGACCACCTTCGAGATCAACGGCAAAATCCTGATCGTCGACTGCGGCGTGCTGTTCCCCGAGGAGCACCAGCCCGGTGTCGACCTGATCCTGCCGGACTTCACCCCGATCAAGGACCGCCTGAAAGACATCGTCGGCGTCGTGCTCACCCACGGCCACGAGGACCACATCGGCGCGGTGCCCTACCTGCTCAAGCTGCGCCAGGACATCCCGCTGATCGGCTCCGGCCTGACGCTGGCGTTCATCGAGGCCAAGCTCAAGGAACACCGCATCACCCCTTACACCCTGCAGGTGAAGGAAGGCCAGAAGGAACGCCTCGGCCCGTTCAACCTCGAGTTCGTCGCGGTCAACCACTCGATCCCCGACGCCCTCGCCGTCGCCATCAAGACCGAGGGTGGCAGCGTGCTGCACACCGGTGACTTCAAGATGGACCAGCTGCCGCTGGACAACCGCATCACCGACCTCCGCGACTTCGCCCGCCTGGGCGAAGAGGGCATCGACCTGTTCCTGGTCGACTCCACCAACGCCGACGTTCCCGGCTTCACGCCGTCCGAGCGCGCCATCGGCCCGGTCCTGGAAGACGTCATCGCCCGCGCCCCGCGCCGGGTGGTCATCGCCAGCTTCTCCAGCCACGTGCACCGGGTGCAGCAGGTGCTCGACGCCGCTCACGCCAACGGCCGCCGCGTGGCCCTGCTGGGCCGCTCGATGGTGCGCAACATGACCATCGCCGCCGACCTCGGCTACCTCAAGGTGCCCGACGGTGTGCTCATCGACTTCAAGAAGGCCGGGAACATCCCGGACAACAAGATCGTCTACATGTCCACCGGTTCGCAGGGCGAGCCGATGGCGGTGCTCAGCCGCATCGTCAACAAGGAACACCAGATCGAGGTCGGCCCCGGCGACACCGTCATCCTGGCCTCCAGCCTGATCCCGGGCAACGAGAACGCGGTCTACCGCATCATCGACGGCCTGACCAAGCTCGGCGCGAACGTCGTGCACAAGGGCAACGCCAAGGTGCACGTCTCCGGACACGCCGCCGCCGGCGAGCTGCTCTACGTCTACAATGTGCTCCGCCCGAAGAACGTGCTGCCCGTGCACGGCGAATACCGCCACCTGGTGGCCAACGCCAAGCTCGCCGTGCAGAGCGGGGTGCCCGTCGAACGGGCCATCCTCGCCGAGGACGGCACCGTTCTCGACCTGCGCGACGGAAACGTCACGAAGGTCGGCCAGCTCGACCTCGGCTACGTCTACGTCGACGGTTCCACCGTCGGTGAGATCACCGAAGCCGACCTCACCGACCGGCGCACCCTGTCCGAGGAAGGTTTCATCTCGATCATCGTCGTGGTGGACAAGTCCACCGGCAAGGTCATCGTCGGCCCGGAGATCCACGCCAAGGGCTTCGCCGAAGACGATTCGGTCTTCGACTCCGTCCGGCCCAAGATCGAGGCCGCCCTGGCCGAGGCCGCGCAGAACGGCACCCACGACACCTACGCGCTCACGCAGGTCGTGCGCCGCACCGTCGGCCGCTGGGTGCAGGCGTCGTTCCGCCGCCGCCCGATGATCGTTCCGATGATCATCGAGGCGTAACCGCCCGCTGCACAGCACCACTGTCAACCCCCGGCCGCCCTCGGCGCCGGGGGTTGACGCGTTCTTGGGTACCCCGCACACCGGGGGTCATCCTTCAGGAGGATTTTGCCCGAAAGCCGCCTCGACGGGCCGGAACAGCCCCTAGGCTCGTGCCAGTCGACACCGTCAGGTGCGATGCGAGCATGGGGGAAATCAGTGAATGTGATGCGCAAATGGGTCTTTCCGATCCTCCGATTGCTCGTCGTCGCGGCCATCGCGGTGGCCCTGGTGAAGCTGGCATTCTTTGCCGACGCCGCGGAGGCCCAGGACCCGGCCCAGCCGACCGGCCAGGTCGTGGAACCGCAGATCCCGGTTGCCCTGGGCACGATCACCAACGATGTGACGCTGCCCGGAACCGTGTCGGCGGATGCCGCCGTGCCCGTCAAGGCCGTCGCGGCCGGCACCGTCGACGAGATCTTCTTCGCCGCCGGAGCGACCGTCGCCGCCGGCGACAAGATCTACGACATCAAGGTCGAAACCGTGCGCGACCCCGTTGAGACGACGGACCCCGCCACCGGGATGATCGCCATCACCCAGCCCAAACCGGCGGTCACCTTCGAGAAGGTCTTCGCCCCCGCCGACGGCGTGCTCAGCGCCCTCACCGTCATCCACGGCCAGTCCGTCGCCATCGGGGACACCACCGGCCAGGTCGCGCCGCCCAGCTACTCGGTGAGCGGATCGCTCAGCCCCGAGCAGCAATACCGTCTCGTCACGCAGCCCACCGAGGCGTCCATCGCCATCACCAACGGTCCGGCCCCGTTCACCTGCACGGGCCTGCGCATCACCACCCCGCTGGCCGGGGCGGATGCCGGCGGCTCCGGCGGCGGCACCAATCCGGCGTCGGGCACCGGCACCGGCACCGGCACGGGCGGGGCGGGCGGCACCACCGTCAGCTGCGCCATCCCGGCCGAGGTCACGGTCTTCCCCGGCCTCGCCGCCCAGATCACCATCGCCGGCGGCAAGGCCGAGAACGTGCTCGTCGTGCCCACCACGGCCGTGAAGGGCTCTGCCGAAACCGGGGTCGTCTGGTTCGTGCTGCCCGACGGCACAACCGAGGAACGCCCGGTGACACTCGGGATGAACGACGGTACCTCGGTGCAGATCGTCGAGGGGCTGGCCGAGGGCGACCTGATCAACCAGTTCGTACCCGGCGCCACCGCCGTGAGCGGCTGCAGCACCGCCCCGGACGGCAGCGAGGTCTGCCCCGAGCCCGGAATGACCCTCCATTGACGCTCCTGCACCTGGCCGGCGTCACGCGCACCGTCCAGCTCGTCGACGGCCCACCGCTGACGATCCTCTCCGGCGTCGACCTCGACGTGGAGGTGGGCGACAGGGTCTCCATCGTGGGCCGCAGCGGCTCCGGCAAGTCCACCCTGCTCAACCTGCTCGGCCTGCTCGACAACCCCACCTCGGGTGACCTCGAGTTCGACGGTCGACCGGTGAGATCGTTCTCCTCCGGGGAGCGCGACAGGGTGCGCGGCCGCGACGTGGGCTTCATCTTCCAGCAGTTCAACCTGCTCCAGGGCCGCACGGCCCTCGAGAACGTGATGACCCCGCTGCTCTACGCGCAGGGCAAACAATTCTGGCAGCGGGCCCGCATCGCCACCGCGATGCTGGAACGGGTCGGCCTCGGCCACCGGCTGGGCGCCATGCCTGACAAACTCTCCGGCGGTGAACAGCAGCGGGTGGCGATCGCCCGCTCGCTCGTGCGCGGTCCGCGGTTGATCCTGGCCGATGAACCCACCGGCGCCCTGGACCTCGAGACAGGGGCGGATGTGATGGCGCTCCTTGACGAGGTCGCCACCGGCTCCGGCGCGGCCCTGATCACCATCACCCACGACCCGGCCATCGCGGCGCTGGCCAGCCGGCATCTGCGCCTGGACCACGGCGTGCTCACCGTGGCCGGCGGCCCGGTGGCCCCGGTCGTCCGCGACGACGAGCTGGCGACGGTGCCGGCATGAACCGGCTGCTCAGCAACGTGGTCGGCTCGTTCGTGGAGGCCTGGCAGGAACTGCGCATCCACAAGACCCGCGTGATGCTCTCCCTCATCGGCGTGGCCGTCGCGGTCTGCGCCATCACCACCGTCGTCGGCCTCGGCGCGGTGGCCCAGCAGTCCATCGTGGAACAGAACGAACGCAGCGGCGGCCGCAGCGCCACCCTCTCGCTCTACGCCGGATCGAACGACGGCAGCGCCATCGACCCGGATGTCATGCAAGAGTTCTGGGACACCTCGCTCGAGCGCTACGGCATCGACTACGCCAGCCGGGTGCTCTACACCACCCAGACCGTGCAGTTCACGGATGGTGCGGTGCCCGTGCAGGCGATCGGCGTCGACCAGCCGTACGGCACCATGCACCGCGTGGCACTCACCGAGGGGGACTGGTTCAGCGTTGACGACGCCGACCGCCTCGCACCGGCGGTGTTGGTCAACCAGATCTTCTGGGAACGACTCGGCCGGCCCGACCTGGCCACGCACCCCACCACCACGCTGCTGGGCGCCACCCCGACCACCGCCGTGATCACCGGGGTCTACCCGGTGAGCGTCTGGGAGACCGAGCCGGCCATGTACCTGCTCATGGACACCATCACCGCTCTCACTCCCGCCGACCAGCTCGCGGCCAGCGGCAGCGTCCCCAATTACGAACTATGGGTGCCGCCGGAAATCAGCGAGGACCTGATCGTTGCGCTGCAGCGGGATGCCCAAGGGGCGCTCGGCGCCGGCACGAACGTGTCGGTGAGTCGACAGGACTACGCTGCCCACAACGAGGACCCGTTCGCGTCGATCAAGCTGCTCGTCGGGGGAGTGGCCGGCCTGGTGCTGCTGCTCGGCGCGCTGGGTCTGGTGAACATCGCCCTGGTCACGCTCAAGCAGCGCATCCGGGAGATCGGGGTGCGGCGCAGCTTCGGCGCCACCGCCGGCCGGGTGTTCTTCTCGGTGATGATGGAGAGCATCGTGGCGACCCTGGTGGCCGGCGTGGTGGGGGTGATCGGAGCCGTGCTCATCGTCACCAATCCCATGCTGCAGGAGTTCATCAGCCAGGGCATGGTCACCGATTTCCCGCCGTTCCCCGTGGAAGCCGCCATCCTCGGCCTGGTCTGCGCCACCGTCGTGGGCGCCCTCGCGGGCCTGCTGCCCGCGCTGGTGGCGGTGCGCGTCAAGGTCATCGACGCCATCCGCTATTGACCATTCGCGAAAGCGGCCGGGTGGTCGCCACGGCCCTCTCGAAGCAGCCATACAGCCGCTTTCGCGAGCCGTGGGACCTTCCACGACCGGGTAATTGGGCGTGGGCTCACACCGATGTCGGCCGTCGGCGGTACCGTGGAACACATGGCTACGAGCACTAAGTCGACCGGGCGTGCCCGCAGCACACCTGCGCGCGGCACCGGAACGACCGCGCGCACCAAAGCCGGCAGCACCGCGACCCAGAAGACCGTCAAATTCGCCCCGGCCGAGCCCAAGCCGGCCATCGCCGTGCGCATGTGGATGGGTCTGGCCCACGTCGCCGGCGGCGCCGCCCGCGCGCTCGGCCCCGAGCAGCTCTCCAAAGAGGAGCGCCGCGACGGCCTGCCCTTCTTCCTCGTGCTGCTGGCCGTCGCCGGCGCCGTGATCGAGTGGTTCCTGATCAACGACCCGGTGGCCCAGACCCTGGACGCTTGGACCTTCGGCGCCCTCTTCGGCCGGCTGGCCTTCGCCCTGCCGGTGATCCTGCTGCTCTTCGCCATCTGGCTGTTCCGCAATCCGAGCTCCGTGCACGACAACGGCCGCATCGGTATCGGCCTCTCGCTGCTCCTGGTCACGGTCTCCGGCCTCTGCCACATCTTCGGCGGGCAGCCCACACCCACCCAGGGCGTGGAGGTGCTCGCCCTGTCCGGCGGTGTCCTCGGCTGGATGATCGCGGCCCCGCTGATCTTCCTGATCACCACCGTCGGCGCGGCCATCGTCGTGATCCTGCTGCTGATCCTCAGCCTCTTCATCATCACCAAGACCCCGCCGAACAAGATCGGCGAACGCAGCCGTGAGCTCTACGCCTGGCTCTTCGGCACCCCGCTGCCGGCCCCAGAGGAGCGCGCGGCCGCCAAGGAGATCCGCCAGGAACGCATCCAGGCCCTCAAGACCAAGCAGATCGAACTCGACGGCCTCGACCCGGCCCACGACGACGACACCGACGAGGGCGCCCTGCCCTGGTGGCGACGTAACACCAGCAAACGCGAAGAAGACCCCGACTTTTCCAGCGCCATGTCGTCGGAGTCCGACGAGGCCCGGCCTCCCGCTGCCGACCCGCTCAGCACGCTGCTCAACGGCGGGGCGGATGCCGCCAAGGGCGGCTTCGACACCGCGCTCGAGTCTCCCCAGGCCCACGTTCCCCCCGTTCACACCGATCACTACGGCACCGAGGTGCTCGAAGACCTGCTCAAGGCCGAGGAAGCCATCAAACGCTTCACCGGCGAAGTCGCCGCGGTGCCGCACGCGACGGGCCTGCAGGCCGACGACCCAACCGGCCTCACCGAAGTGCTGCCGGGCCTGGACGACCTCGACGAGGCCGCCTCGGCGGTGGACCGGTCCGCGACCGAGCTGGGCTTCGGCGAGCAGCCGAACCTGCCCTACGTGCTGCCGTCGTCCACGACCCTCATCGCCGGTCCGCCGGCCAAGGCGCGCTCCGCCGCCAACGACGAGATCGTCAAGTCCATCACCGAGGTGCTCAGCCAGTTCTCGGTGGATGCGAGGGTCACCGGTTTCTCCCGCGGCCCGACCGTCACCCAGTACGAGATCGAACTCGGCCCCGGCGTCAAGGTCGAGCGGGTCACCGCGCTGAGCAAGAACCTGTCCTACGCCGTCGCCTCCAACGAGGTGCGCATCCTCTCGCCGATCCCCGGCAAGAGCGCCATCGGCATCGAGATCCCCAACACCGACCGCGAGATCGTCACCCTCGGCGACGTACTGCGCTCCGGCACGGCCACCAACAGCACCCATCCGATGACCATCGGTGTCGGCAAGGACGTCGGCGGCGGCTTCGTCATCGCCAACCTCGCCAAAATGCCCCACCTGCTCGTGGCCGGATCCACCGGCTCGGGTAAGTCCAGCTTCGTGAACTCGATGATCACCAGCCTGTTGATGCGGGCCAAGCCCAGCGACGTGCGCATGGTCCTGATCGACCCCAAGCGCGTCGAACTCGCCGCATACGCCGGCGTACCGCACCTGATCACTCCCATCATCACGAACCCCAAGAAAGCCGCCGAAGCGCTGCAGTGGGTCGTGAAGGAGATGGACATGCGTTACGACGACCTGGCCAGCTTCGGGTTCCGGCACATCGATGACTTCAACAAGGCCGTCGTCAACAACGAGATCGTGCTGCCGGCCGGCAGCGCCCGCAAACTCAAGCCATACCCCTACCTGCTCGTGGTGGTGGACGAGCTCGCCGACCTGATGATGGTCGCCCCGCGCGACGTCGAAGATTCCATCGTGCGCATCACCCAGCTCGCCCGGGCCTCCGGTATCCACCTGGTGCTGGCCACCCAGCGGCCCAGCGTCGACGTGGTCACCGGCCTGATCAAGGCCAACGTGCCCTCCAGGCTGGCCTTCGCCGTCACCAGCGTCACCGACTCCAGGGTCATCCTCGACCAGCCCGGCGCCGACAAGCTGATCGGGCAGGGCGATGCCCTGTTCTTGCCGATGGGCGCTTCCAAGGCCCTGCGGGTGCAGGGCGCCTGGGTGAACGAGGCCGAGATCGAACGGGTCGTCAAGCACGTCACCCAGCAGGCCCGGCCGGACTACCGGCCCGACGTCTCCGCCGAGGCGCCGCGCAAGGAGATCGACTCCGACATCGGTGACGACCTCGAGGTGCTGCTCGCGGCCGCCGAACTCGTGGTGTCCACCCAGTTCGGTTCCACCTCGATGCTGCAGCGCAAGCTGCGGGTGGGCTTCGCCAAGGCGGGCCGCCTGATGGACCTGCTCGAGTCCCGCGAGATCGTCGGCCCGTCCGAAGGCTCCAAGGCCCGCGACGTGCTCGTCACCGCCGAACAGCTACCCAGCGTCCTGGCCAAGCTGCGCGGCTCCGACGCCGAGCACCACGCCGCCACTGCCCGATCGCAGTTCGAAGAGTCCCAGCGGTCGCAGGCGCACGAGCAGGCCACCCCCGACCCGCGCTACGCCGACGACCCGGTGGCGAAGATGAGCGAAGGGTACGCTGAGGAAGACGGCGACTCGGACGAAGACGCCTGGCAACTCACCGACAGGGAATGACCCCATGGCTACACCGACACCTGCGGCCCCGCCGTCCAATTGGAACCTGCCGAACATCATCACCATCGTGCGCATCCTGCTGGCACCGGTGTTCTTCTGGATGCTGCTGGCCGACAACGGCGCCGACGAGGCCCTCCGCTGGTGGGCCGCCGTGCTCTTCATCGTGGCCATCGCCACCGACGGCGTCGACGGGGCCATCGCCCGCCGGTACAACCTGGTCACCGACCTCGGCAAACTGCTCGACCCGATCGCCGACAAGATCCTCACCGGCGCCGCGCTGATCGGACTGTCCATCCTCGCCGAGCTGCCCTGGTGGGTCACCCTGGTCATCCTGGTGCGCGAGATCGGCATCACCGTCTTCAGGTTCGCCATGCTGCGCGACAGGGTCATCCCGGCGTCCCGCGGCGGCAAGCTCAAGACCATCGCGCAGTCCGTGGCGATCTCGCTGGCCCTGCTGCCGCTCTGGCTGGTCTTCGGCGACTGGATCCACTGGGTCAACACCATCGCCATGACGATCGCACTGGTGCTCACCGTGTACACCGGCGTCGAATACCTCGTCGCCGCGCGCCGGGAGAACAAGCAGGCCAAGCCGACCAGCAATGCCTGACCCGTCCGGCGCTGAACCGACGTCGGGCCCGGATGCCGCGGCCGCCCTCGTCGCCGCCCTCACCGCCAGACACCTCACCATCGCCGTAGCCGAATCCCTGACCGGCGGACTGCTCGTGGCCGAGCTCGTGCGCATCCCCGGCGCATCCGTCGTCGTGGCCGGGGGAGTCGTGGCGTACCAGACCCCGCTCAAGCACACCCTGCTTGGCGTGGACGCCCTGCTGCTGGCCGAGCACGGTGCCGTGCACCCCGAGGTCGCCAGACAGATGGCCACCGGTGTGCGCACCGCGCTGGCGATCGACGGGCGCCCGGCCGACATCGGCATCTCGACCACCGGGGTCGCCGGCCCCGACGAACAAGACGGCCAGAGCGTCGGCACGGTCTACCTGGGAGTGTCTTTCGGGGATAGGGTGCGGGCCATAGCGATTAGTCTCACCGGCGACCGGGCAGCGATCCGGATGCAAACCGTTGCGCACGCGATCGAAGCTGTGTGTCAGCTGATTGAATCCACAAAGCTTCAGATCGCGGAATAGTTCCTGTTACCGGTGGGTTACAGAACACATATTCACAAGTAAAGTCCAGTCATCCTCGGTAATCTGAGGTGTCGGATGGATAGAGTACTGTTGGCCATCCGCCACACAAAACTGACCGGTTGAGTGGGCCCCAGCAGACTAGACAGCACGAAGAAGGAGGTTCCGATGATTCTTGTTCGTCAGGAAATCGGCGATGTGCTCAGGGACTTCCGCCTGCAGAAGGGTCGCACCCTGCGTCAGGTTGCGAGCAAGGCAAGTGTGGCCCTCGGCTACCTGTCTGAAGTTGAACGCGGTCAGAAGGAAGCGTCTTCCGAGATTCTTGCTTCGGTCGCAGACGCGCTGGACACACCGATCTCGGTGATCATGCGCGAGGTCGGCGATCGGCTGGCCGTCATCGAGGGAATCGATCGTTTCCCCGACACCGTACCCGACGAGCTGGTTGCCAAGTTCGACGCCAGCATGATGATGCGCTAATCGGTCTTCTCCACGTTTCGCACCGAGTGCGCGTCAACCGAGTGAGCATCAACCGAGTGAGTACCGCATGCGATTGAGTGAGTTCCGTCAGGCCCTGAAAGACGAATTCGGCGAGAGCTACGGCAGGGTGCTCACCCGGGATCTGGTGCTGGGTCCGCTCGGACGGACCGCCGACCAGGCCCTCGCGGGCGGAGTTCCCGCTCGCGACGTTTGGTTGGCCCTCTGTGCCGAAACGGATGTTCCGCCGGCCCGCCGCCACGGCGCCGGGCTTCCTCCGGCCCGCAGCTGATCCGGTCACGCCGGCAGCACGCAGACACCAGCGAACCATGAGCCACCACCGGCCCGGCCCTCCAGCCGGGCCGTTCCTCGTTTCGCGAGAAGATTCCGACACACCACCCCAGCGTCGAATGTCTGTTCGGTTCTTGGTAGGCTCCTCCACAGTAGAAGTCGAAGACGGATTGTCCACCGTCGCGGTGCCTGCCGGCCAGTGTCGGTGGTGCTGCGTACAGTCGGATTCGTCAACGACAACCGCGCACCTGCCTTGTCGAGGGCGGTCACCGGGATCCTCCCGCTGGTCGAAACGACAGCCTATAGGCGCCACGCGCACGACCCAAAGGAGCACACCATGGCATCAGCAGCAGACCGCGAGAAGGCACTCGACACCGCCCTCGCCCAGATTGACCGCCAGTTCGGCAAGGGCTCGGTCATGCGCCTCGGCAGCGACGATCGCGCGCCCGTCGAGATCATCTCCACTGGGTCGATCGCCCTGGACGTCGCGCTCGGCATAGGTGGCCTGCCCCGCGGTCGCATCGTGGAGATCTACGGCCCGGAGTCCTCGGGTAAGACCACCCTCACCCTGCACGCCATCGCCAACGCCCAGAAGAACGGCGGCATCGCCGCGTTCATCGACGCCGAGCACGCCCTCGACCCCGACTACGCGAAGAAGCTCGGTGTCGACATCGACGCCCTCCTCGTCTCCCAGCCCGACACGGGTGAGCAGGCGCTGGAAATCGCCGACATGCTCGTGCGAAGCGGCTCCATCGACCTCATCGTCGTCGACTCCGTCGCCGCCCTGGTTCCGCGCGCCGAGATCGAGGGCGAGATGGGTGACTCCCACGTGGGCCTGCAGGCCCGCCTGATGTCGCAGGCGCTGCGCAAGCTCAACGGTGGTCTGAGCCAGACCAACACCACCATGATCTTCATCAACCAGCTGCGCGAGAAGATCGGCGTGATGTTCGGCAGCCCGGAGACCACCTCCGGCGGAAAGGCGCTCAAGTTCTACGCGTCTGTGCGTCTGGACATCCGTCGAATCGAGACCCTCAAGGACGGAACAGAGGCCGTCGGTAACCGCACCAGGGTCAAGGTCGTCAAGAACAAGATGGCACCGCCCTTCAAGCAGGCCGAATTCGACATCATCTACGGCATCGGCATCTCCCGCGAGGGCAGCCTGATCGACTTCGGTGTCGACCAGGGCATCGTCAAGAAGTCCGGCGCCTGGTACACCTACGACGGCGACCAGCTCGGCCAGGGCAAGGAGAACTCCCGCAAGTTCCTGCTGCGCAACCCGGACATGGCCAACGAGATCGAAACCAAGATCCTCAACAAGCTCGGTGTGGGCGCGGAGGGCAAGGCGGCCAAGAAGGCCGCAGACGACGCCGCCACCGCCGCAGCGGCCACCGCCGCAGCGGCCGCCGCGGCAACGGGTGCCGCCACGGGCACGGATGGTGCCAAGGTTCCGTCCATCGCGGCCAAGGCCGCCGCACGCAAGGGCGCCTAGCCGCCATGGTTCACTTCGAACCCTCCCGAGGCAAGACCGACGCCGGCTCCTCGGCCGGCCGGGAGGGCCTCGCCCCGGTGACATACCTGCCCGGGGCGAGCCCGGCCGATCAGGCCGATGATGCCGAGGACG
The DNA here is from genome assembly GCF_004403385.1 of Cryobacterium sp. TMT4-31. Taxonomy (NCBI): domain Bacteria; kingdom Bacillati; phylum Actinomycetota; class Actinomycetes; order Micrococcales; family Microbacteriaceae; genus Cryobacterium; species Cryobacterium sp. TMT4-31. The sequence continues at coordinate 15,736 of NZ_SOGI01000049.1, read as the reverse complement.
AGGCGGCCGAGGAACGCGAGCACGCGGAGAAGCTACTGCTGCAGCGCCTGCGCGGCCGGTCCCTGTCGATCGTCGAGGCCCAGAAGCTGCTGCGGTCCACCGAGATCGACGAGGAGTCCGTGCAGGACATCCTCGAACGCTTCACCGAGCTGCACTACCTCGACGAGGAGAAGCTCGCCGACCAGATCATGCACAGCCACCACGAACGCAAGGGCCTGGGCCGCAGCGGTGTCGGCGCCGAAATGCGCCAGCGCGGGCTCGACGCCGAACTCATCGCCGAGAAGCTTGAGGAGATGCCGGACGACGAAGCCGAACGGGCCACCGAACTGGCGCTCAAGCGGGTGCAGCAGCTGGACAGGTTCGACGATGCCACCATCGATCGTCGGCTCACCGGCTTCCTGATGCGCAAGGGATACGCCTCCTCCGTGGTGCGCGACGCCGTCAAGGCCGCTCTCGCGTCCCGGCGGGGTTCGGGCCGCACCTCCACGGTGCGGTTCCGCTGAGGTCTGTTCACGACGGCACGCGTAAGCTGGGGGAACTATGAGCAGCGTCACCGCACCACCCCTCGCCACCCCGTCATCCCTCGACCCGTCGCCGCACAGCGCGACCGTGATCGCGCCGTCCTCGGCGGCGAGGGATGATGAGGGCCGGGCGCGCACCTATGAGGTGCGCACCTTCGGCTGCCAGATGAACGTGCACGACTCCGAGCGGCTCAGCGGCTCACTCGAGGCGGCTGGCTATGTGTCGGCGGCGGGCGCCGAGGCCGACATCGTGGTGATCAACACCTGCGCGGTGCGGGAGAACGCCGACAACAAGCTCTACGGCAACCTCGGCTACCTCGCCTCGGTCAAGCGCAAGCACGCGGGCATGCAGATCGCCGTCGGCGGTTGCCTGGCGCAGAAGGACAAGGCCACCATCCTGGCCAAGGCGCCGTGGGTGGACGTGGTGTTCGGCACCCACAACATGGGGTCCCTTCCGAGCCTGCTCGAACGCGCCAGGCACAACGGCGAGGCCCAGCTGGAGATCCTCGAATCCCTGGAAACCTTCCCGTCCACCCTGCCGACCAAGCGCGACTCGAGCTACAGCGGCTGGGTCTCGATCTCGGTCGGCTGCAACAACACCTGCACCTTCTGCATCGTGCCCGCCCTGCGCGGCAAGGAGAAGGATCGCCGCCCCGGCGAGATCCTCGCCGAGATCCAGGCGCTCGTCGACGACGGCGCCATCGAGGTGACCCTGCTCGGCCAGAACGTCAACTCCTACGGGGTGGAGTTCGGTGACAGGTTGGCGTTCGGCAAGCTGCTGCGCGCCGCCGGCCAGATCCCGGGACTGGAACGCATCCGCTTCACCAGCCCGCACCCTGCCGCCTTCACCGATGACGTCATCGACGCCATGGCGGACACCCCCGCTGTGATGCCGCAGCTGCACATGCCGCTGCAGTCCGGCTCCGACCGGGTGCTCAAAGCCATGCGCCGGTCCTACCGGTCCACCAAGTTCCTCGGCATCCTCGAGCGCGTACGCGCGCAGATGCCCGACGCGGCGATCAGCACCGACATCATCGTCGGCTTCCCCGGCGAGACCGAGGAGGACTTCCTCGAGACCATGCGGGTCGTCGAAGAGTCCAGGTTCGCCACGGCGTTCACCTTCCAGTACTCCATCCGGCCGGGCACCCCCGCAGCCACCATGGCCGACCAGGTGCCCAAGGCCGTCGTGCAGGACCGTTACGAACGGCTCATCGCCCTGCAGGAACGGATCTCCTGGGAGGAGAACCGCGCCATCATCGGCCGTGAGGTCGAACTGCTCGTCGCCAACGGTGAGGGCCGCAAGGACGCCGACACCCACCGGCTCAGCGGCCGGGCCCCCGACAGCCGGCTCGTGCACTTCGACGTGCCCGCCGGCTCCGACCTGCCCCGGCCCGGTGACATGGTCACCGTGACCGTCACCCAGGCCGCACCGTTCCACCTCATCGCCGACTCCCTCGACGGCACGCCGCTCCGTATCCGCCGCACCATCGCCGGCGACGCCTGGGACCGGGAGCAGGCCGAGTCCTGCGGTGTGCCCGCCCCGGCGGCGTCCACCGGCGGCGCGGTCTCGTTGGGTCTGCCGACCCTGCGGGTGGGCGGGCCCAGCCTGACACTGCACGGTGGCGCCACGACGATCCCGATCTACCCGGTCGACGACGCGGAACGTTAGGACCCGGTGCTCGTTGTCATCGTCGGGCCGACCGGTACCGGCAAATCCGAGCTGTCCCTGGACGTCGCCGAACGGCTGATCGCGGCCGGCCGGCCGGCGGAGATCGTGAACGCCGACGCCATGCAGCTCTACCGGGGCATGGACATCGGCACCGCCAAGCTCGCCCCCGCCGAGCGCCGCGGGGTGCCGCACCACCTGCTCGACGTGCTCGACGTGGCCGACGAGGCCACCGTCGCCCGCTACCAGGTGGAGGCCCGCGCCGCCGTCACCGGCATCCTCGACCGCGGTGCCGTGCCCATCCTCGTGGGCGGGTCCGGTCTCTACGTGTCCTCCGTCGTCTACGATTTCCAGTTCCCCGGCACCGACCCGGTGCTCCGCGCCCGCCTCGAGGCCGAGCTCGTGGACCAGGGCCCCGGCCTGATGTACGACCGGCTCAAGGCCGTCGACCCCGGCGCCGCCGCCCGCATCGGCGCCAGCAACGGCCGCCGGCTCGTGCGCGCCCTCGAGGTCGTCGAACTCACCGGCGCCCCGCACACGGCGGCCCTGCCCGGCGACCCGGTCTACTGGATGCCCGCCGTGACCCTCGGGCTGCGCCTGCCCCGCGAGGTGCTCACCCCGCGCCTGGACGCCCGAGTGGACCGCATGTGGACGGCCGGACTCGTCGAGGAGGTGCGCGCCCTCATCCCCGCCGGCCTGGAAGGCGGCGTCACGGCCAGCCGGGCCATCGGCTACGCCCAGGCCCTCGGCCAGGTGCACGGCACAATGTCGCAGGCGGATGCCGTCGAGGCGACCCAGCAGCTGACCCGGCGATACGCCCGCCGTCAGGTGAGCTGGTTCAAACGTGACCCGCACACGCACTGGATCGACGCCGACGACGCGGACCGTGTCGACCAGGCCGTCAGCCACCTGCCCTGACGCCGAATACCGTAGCCCGAGTCCCTAAACTGAACACATGGGCATCGATCTCCACTTCACCAAGGGCCACGGCACCGGCAACGACTTCGTGCTGTTCGCCGACCCCGACGGCCGACTCGACCTCACCCCGGAGCAGATCCAGGGCATCTGCGACCGCCAGTTCGGCGTCGGCGCCGACGGCATCATCCGCGCGGTGCGTTCGGCCAACCTCGATGCGGGTGCCGCGGCCCTCGCCGAAGACGACGGCGCCGAGTGGTTCATGGACTACTGGAACGCCGACGGCACAGTCTCGGAGATGTGTGGCAACGGCATCCGGGTGTACACCCGATTCCTCCTCGAACAGGGCCTCGTCGACCTCGGCCCCGGCGACACCCTGGCCATCGGCACCCGCAGCGGCGTGCGCGACGTGCAGCAGAACGCCACCGGGTTCCAGGTGGACCTCGGCCGGTGGCGGCTGGAACCGGGGGAGACCCTGGTGCGTGCCAAGAACCTCGCCGTTGCCCGCCCGGGGCTGGGCATCAACGTGGGCAACCCGCACGTGGTGGTGGCCCTCGCCGACGAAAACGAGCTCGAGAGCGCCGACCTGACCTTCATTCCGCAGCTGGACCCCGAGCCCGCCGAGGGCGCCAACGTGGAGTTCGTGCTGCCGCATGACCCGCTCGTCGTCGACGGCGTCGGCCGCATCCGTATGCGCGTGCACGAACGCGGCAGCGGAGAGACCTTGTCCTGCGGCACCGGTGCCGTCGCGGCGGCCCTGGCCACCCGGCACTGGGCCGGCCAGGGCGCGCCGAACCAGTGGCGTGTCGAGGTCCCCGGCGGCGTTCTGGGCGTGCGGATGTTCCCCACCGAGGACGGCGAGCACGTCTCCCTGTCCGGCCCCGCCACCCTGGTCTTCGACGGCACCCTCGCCCTCGCCTAACCCCGCCGCGAACTGTGACCAAGGCCCCCGGGTTGTGGGGCCTACCTCACAGTTCGAGGGGGAGCGTCAGGCGGGTTTGTGGGCCTGCAGGATGCGGAAGCCCTTGTCGGTGGCGTAGCGGGAAACCTCGAGCGCGCCGGGTTGCCCGGCGCCGGGGAACTCCTCGGCGAGCCAGCGGTGCAACGAATCGGAGCCGAGGTTGCGCTGCACGACGAGCCAGGCATCCGAGCCGGGCTTCAGACGCGGCAGCCAGTGCTCGAGCATCGTGTGCAGCTCGGCCTTGCCCACCCGGATCGGCGGGTTCGACCAGATGCCGGCGAACACGACGGAATCGGGAACATCCGCCGGCAGGACCGCGTTGATGTTGGTGAGCCCCAGGCTGGCGGCGTTCATCCGCACCAACTCGAGGGCTCGCTCGTTGACGTCGACGGCCCACACCGTGGCCGTGGGATCGGCCAGCGCCAGATGCAGGCTGATCGGCCCCCAGCCACAACCGAGGTCCAGCACATCCCCGCCGCCGGAGGGCAGCGGAGCCTCACGCATCAGCACCTTGGTACCGGTGTCGATGTGCTCGGGGGAGAAAATCGCGTTCGCGGTGGTGACCGCACGGATTTGACCGGCGATCTTCACGGTGATCTGCCGCAATTTCAGGTCGCTGCCCGGAGTCGACGAGAAATAGTGTTCGGAAGCCATACAGCGAACTTATCGAAAAAAGAGGAACTAGAGTTAAAGCAATGACTGATATAAACGCTCCACACGATGGCGATGACGATGTAGTTGCGCGCGTGCTGGCCAGCGCCGAGAGCCGGTCCTCCGGCTACTCGCTGTTCGCGAGCGGATCGGCGCAGGCCCTCTCGGCACGCCCGGCCAACGGCGGTTTCGACGGCGGCGACCACGACGGCGAACAGACCGAACGTGAAGACCGCAACGCCCTGCGCCGCGTCGGTGGGCTCTCCACCGAACTGCAGGACGTCACCGAGGTTGAGTACCGCCAGCTACGCCTGGAAAACGTCGTCCTGATCGGCGTCTACTCCGCCCGTAGCCTGCTCGACGCCGAGAACTCCATGCGCGAGCTCGCCGCCCTGGCCGAAACCGCCGGCGCCACGGTGCTGGACGGTCTGCTGCAGCGCCGCGCCACCCCGGACCCCAGCACCTACCTCGGCAAGGGCAAGGCCCTCGAGCTCGCCTCCATCGTGGCGGCGCTCGGCGCCGACACCGTGATCGCCGACACCGAACTCGCGCCCAGCCAGCGGCGAGCCCTGGAAGACGTGGTCAAGGTGAAGGTCATCGACCGCACCGCCGTGATCCTGGACATCTTCAGCCAGCACGCCAAGAGCAGGGAGGGTAAGGCGCAGGTCGAACTCGCCCAGCTCGCCTACCTGCTGCCCCGGCTGCGCGGCTGGGGTGACTCGATGTCCCGCCAGGCCGGTGGCCAGGTCGGTGGCGCCGGTGCCGGTATGGGCTCGCGTGGACCCGGTGAGACGAAGATCGAACTCGACCGGCGCCGCATCCACACCCGGATGTCGCGGCTGCGCAAGCAGATGCTGGAGATGAAGCCCGCCCGCGAGGCCAAGCGCGCCAACCGCAAGCGCAACGCGGTGCCGTCGGTCGCGATCGTCGGGTACACCAACGCCGGCAAGTCCAGCCTGCTCAACCGCATCACCAAGGCCGGCGTGCTCGTGGAGAACTCCCTCTTCGCCACCCTGGACGCCACGGTGCGAAAGTCCACCACGGACGACGGTCGGCTGTACACCTTCACCGACACCGTCGGTTTTGTGCGCAACCTGCCCCACCAGCTGGTGGAGGCGTTCCGCTCCACCCTCGAGGAGGTCGCGGACTCCGATGTCATCATCCACGTCGTCGACGCGTCCCACCCCGACCCGGCCAGCCAGCTGGCCACGGTGCGCGAGGTCATCGGCGAGGTCGGTGCCAGTGACATCCCCGAGCTGGTGCTGTTCAACAAGAGCGACCTGGTCAGCGACGACGACCGGCTCGTGCTGCGGGGCCTCGCCCCCCAGGCGATCTTCGTGTCGGCGCGCAGCGGCGAGGGCATCGACGAGGTGCTGCGGGTTCTCGAGACCATGCTTCCCCGTCCGGAAATCCGCCTGGAACTGCTGATCCCCTACGACCGCGGTGACCTCATCCCGATCCTGCACGAGCAGGGCAAGGTTCTGGCGTTGGACTACTCCGAGACCGGCACCCAGGTCACGGCCCTCGTGTCGCCCGGTATCGAGGCCCAGTTCACCCCGTTCGTGGTGGCACCGGCCATCTCCGGCTGACCCCGATCCGCCCGAAGGCGGCACCCGCTCCTGAACCAGGAGCGGGTGCCGCCTTCGGCCGTTAACGCCCCAGATCGGCCGCGAACGTAACAATCGGCCACGCAGCAGCGCGCCCGAAGGTGCGTTGTTAGAGTCATCACATTCGTTGCCGGCGGGATTCTCTGCCCGGCATGGAGCGACAGCCGAGCCCGGCACCCGCCCGCGAGCAGCCGCCCGGTATCCGTGGCGGTCCGCGGCCGCCAGGCCCTTCGAACTGAACCCACCATGCCGAATGAGGAACCATGACAGCGACCCCCACGACCCCACCGGCGGACCCCGACTGTCGGTCGAGCATCCCGTTCTCGTTTGAGCTGTACCCGCCCAAGACGGATGCCGCGACGACGGCCCTGCATGCCACCATCGACGCCCTGGCTGCGGCCCGTCCGAAGTTCATCTCGGTGACCTACGGTGCCAGCGGCTCCTCCCGCACCTCGTCCCTGGACGTGCTGCGCTACATCCGCCGGGCCACCATCGTGGACCCGATGGCGCACCTCACCTGCGTCGGTTCCTCGCACGCCGAGGCGAGCAGCCTGATCCGCGAGTTCCTCGATGCCGGCGTGAGCAGCTTCCTCGCCCTCCGCGGTGACCCGCCCGAAGGCCTGACCGAGAACGACGCCTTCCTCGGCGACCTGCACAGCGCCGGCGAGCTGGTGCAACTGATCCATCGGGTACAGGCCGAGCGAGTGCCGTACCAGGAGACCCCCATCCCCGGACTCCCTCGCGCCCGGGCCGTGAAGACCGAACGTGAGCACGTGCGCATCGCCGTGGCCGCGTTCCCCAACGGGCACCCGCGCTCACGATCCACCGCGCAGGACATCGACACCCTCCTGGCCAAGCAGGCGGCGGGCGCCAACCTCGCCATCACCCAACTCTTCTTCCACGCGGACCACTACCTCAGCTTCATCCAGCGAGCCAGGGAAGCCGGAGTGGAGTTCCCGATCCTGCCCGGCATCATGCCCGTCACCAGCCCCGGCCGGCTGCGGCGCATCCTCGAGCTCTCCGGGGAGGAACTGCCCGCCGAACTCTCGATCCAGCTCGAAGTGGAACCCACCCTCGAGGGCCAGCGCGAGATCGGCATCAGCCACGCGGCCGCCCTCGCCGAGAAGCTCATCGCCGGCGGGGCTCCCGGCCTGCACCTCTACGCCTTCAACCAGCACGAGACCGTGCTCGCCGTGCTCGACCGCGCCGGCGCGCTGGCACCGGCACAACCGGTCGTCTCCGCTCACAACCCACCTCCGACCCATCCCTCGACCAGCCCTGCCGACACCCGTGCCGGAATCCACTCCACGAAGGACCACTACTGATGACCATCACCGTCCCCGCATTCCCCACCGGAACGATCCTCGGCTACCCGAGGATCGGCCGCCGCCGCGAACTGAAGAAGGCCGTCGAAGCCTTCTGGGCCGGCCGGATCGACGCCGCTCAACTCGAAGCCACCGCGGCAGCCCTGCGCAACACCACCCGGGAGCGGCTCGTCGGCCTCGGGCTAGGCCGCAGCGACTCGTCGATTCCGGAGAGCTTCTCCTTCTATGACCAGGTGCTGGATGCGGCGGTGACCGTCGGCGCCATCCCCACCCGCTTCGCCGGTCTCGTCGACGCCGACGGTCACCTCGACCTCGCCGGCTACTTCACCCTGGCCCGCGGCGCCGGCGAGAACCTGCCGCTCGAAATGACCAAGTGGTTCGATTCCAATTACCACTATCTGGTGCCGGAAATCGGCCCGGAGACGAACTTCCACCTCGCCAGCGACCGCATCGTGCGGGAGTTCGACGAGGCCGTCGCCGCCGGCTTCCTCACCCGACCCGTCATCGTCGGTCCGGTCACCTTCCTGCTCCTGGCCAAGCCGAGCGAAACGGCCCCGGCCGGCTTTCACCCGCTCGATCGCCTCGACGACCTGCTGCCGGTCTACGCCACCCTGATCGAGCGCCTCGCCGCCGCGGGTGCAGAGTGGGTACAGCTGGACGAACCGGCCCTCGTCAGCGAGAGCATCGACATCCCGCGCGACCGTGCCCTCGCCGCCCTCGCCCGGGCCTACGACACCCTCGGCGGCCTCGACAGGCGGCCCGGACTGTTCGTGGCCGCGCCCTACGGCAGCCTCGACGACGCCCTACCCGTTCTGGCCAAGACCCCGGTCGAGGCCATCGGCCTGGACCTCGTGCGCGGAACGGTGCCCGCCGACGTGCCCGGCCTGGCCGACACCACCCTCGTGGCCGGCGTGATCGACGGTCACAACATCTGGCGGGGCGACCTCGAGGCGGCGTTCGACAAGGTGGCCCAGCTGGGCGCGCTGAGCGACCGGATCGCGGTCTCCAGCTCCACCTCGCTGCTGCACCTGCCGCACGACGTCACCGACGAGACCAAGCTCGGCGCCGACCTTACCGGTTGGCTGGCGTTCGCCGACCAGAAGATCGGTCAGGTCGCCACCCTCGCTCGCGGCCTCTCCGAGGGGCAGGCTGCCGTGCAGGCCGATCTCGACGCGGCCACCGCGTCGCTGGAGGCGCGCCGGGTCTCGCCCGGCGTGCGTGACGGCGCCGTGCGCGCCCGCCTCGACACCCTCACCCCGGCCGACTTCAGCCGCGGCGACTACGAGGCCCGCCTGGCCGCTCAGGATGCCGTGCTCGACCTGCCCCCGCTACCGACCACGACCATCGGCTCGTTCCCACAGACGAGTGATATCCGCCGCGCCCGCGCCCGCCTGGTCTCGGGTGAACTCGCATCCGCCGACTACCAGGAGCTCATGCGCGCCGAGATCGGCCGGGTCGTGCAGCTGCAGGAAGACCTCGGCCTCGACGTTCTCGTGCACGGTGAACCCGAGCGCAACGACATGGTGCAGTACTTCGCCGAGAACCTCGATGGCTTCACCGTCACCGAGAACGGCTGGGTGCAGTCCTACGGCAGCCGGTGCACCCGTCCGTCGATCCTGTGGGGCGACGTCCGGCGTCCGGCGCCCATCACCGTGGAGTGGTCCAGCTACACCCAGACCCTTACCGAGAAGCCGGTCAAGGGGATGCTCACCGGACCGGTCACCATCCTGGCCTGGTCGTTCGTGCGCGACGATCAGCCGTTGGGGGAGACCGCACGGCAAGTGGCGCTCGCGCTGCGCGACGAGATCGGTGACCTCGAGGCGGCCGGTATCCGGGTGGTGCAGGTCGACGAGCCCGCGCTGCGCGAGTTGCTGCCCCTGAAGAAGAAGGACCACGCCGACTACCTGGATTGGTCGGTCGGGTCGTTCAGGCTCGCTACCGCGGGGGTCGCCGACCAGACCCAGATCCACACCCACCTCTGCTACTCGGAGTTCGGGGTCGTCATCGACGCGATCCGCAACCTGGACGCCGACGTGACCAGCATCGAGGCCGCTCGGTCGAAGATGGAGGTCGTCGCCGACCTGCAGACCAGTGGCTTCGACCACGGCATCGGCCCGGGCGTCTACGACATCCACTCGCCGCGGGTGCCCGGTGTGGCCGAGATCACCGAACTTCTCGAGCGGGCCCTGCAATCGATCCCCGCTCGCCAGGTCTGGGTGAACCCGGACTGCGGACTGAAGACCCGCGGGTATGCGGAGACCGTGGAGTCCCTGCGCAACATCGTCGATGCCACCCGCGCAGTTCGGGCGACGCTGGTCTGACCTGGCCCGCCCTGACTACGCCGGCACAACACGAAGGCCCGACCCCTCGCGGGGTCGGGCCTGTTGTGTGCCTGGAGCGTTGCGGATCTAGACCGAACGCAACACCGCGACGACCTTGCCGAGGACCTCGGCGAAGTCACCCAGGATCGGCTCGAAGTTGGTGTTGCGGGGGAGCAGCCAGGTGTGGCCGTCGCGCTGTCGCAGCACCTTCACCGTGGCTTCGCCGTCGAGCATGGCGGCGACGATCTCGCCGTTCTCCGCGGTCTTCTGCTGGCGGATGACCACCCAGTCGCCATCGCAGATGGCGGCGTCGATCATCGAATCACCGACGACCTTGAGCATGAACAGCTCGCCCTTGCCCACCAGTTGGCGGGGGAGCGGGAAGATCTCGTCGATCTGCTGGTCGGCCATGATCGGGATACCGGCGGCGATGCGGCCGACGAGCGGCACCATCGCCGCATCACCCACCTGGATGCCGGACTGGTAGTCATCGGCGGCGCCTGGCGTGACCTCCTCTGAGGACTGAGGCAGCTCGATGAGCACCTCGAGTGCGCGCGGCCGGTGCGGGTCGCGCCGCAGGTACCCGCTCAGCTCGAGCTGGTGCAGCTGGTGGGTCACGCTCGACAACGAGGACAGACCAACGGCGTCGCCGATCTCGCGCATGCTCGGCGGGTAACCGCGGTCGCGAACCGAACGCTGGATGACGTCCATCACCGCGCGCTGTTTGTCGCTCAGGCTCTTGCGGCGTCGCGTGCCGCCCTTGTCCCGAGGTGTGCTCTGTTGTGCCACGTTGACGCTCCTCTGGTTAGTCGGTTCGGGCTGGTGCTGGTGGGGCTCGTGCTCGCCGGGCTGGTGCTCGTCGGGCTCATACTTCTCGGGCTCGGGCAGCAATGTCGGTGGTGTCTGTTTGAGTGCAGCTACCCGATCGAAACTGTAGCCACAGAGCAGCGGTTCGTAGACATGCATTCGAGTGTGTTGCGGAATCTGTCTCCATAATATCCGGAAACAGGGTTGATTGTTCGAACACTCGAAGATATATTCGGAACATAGATTCGCATCTGGCCCTCCCGGCCGAGGGCCAGATGCGTTACCAGGAGGTTTGACATGAGCGCAGCATATGCAGCACCGGACAACCACAGCCCGGCCACCCCGCCCACCACACACCTGCGGCTGACCCGCCGCGGGCGGGCCGTCTTCACGGCCCTCGCCGCAGTGCCCCTGGTACTCGGCGTCATCGGCATCGCCGTCAACGGCGGCATGGCCGCGGCAGAGGGCAGCGCGGGTATCGGCGCGGCCGCGTTCGACTACGTCACCATTGAGGCCGGCCAGTCGCTCTGGCAGCTGGCCGAGTCTGTCGCCCCCGGACAAGACCCGCGCGACGTGATCATCGACATCGTCAACCTCAACCAGCTGTCCTCCGAGGCCGTGCAGCCCGGCCAGCGCCTCGCCCTTCCCGCCGACTACTGAGCCGCTCAGCCCGAGCCGCTCAGCCCGAGCCGCTCAGCCCGAGCCGCTCAGCCCGAGCCGCTCAGCCCGGAGCCGATCAGCCCGGAGCCGCTCGCCCCGCCTCGGATACGAGGGGTCGGCCGCGGGCGCAACTAAGCTTGTTCGGGTGACCAGCCTCGACGACCTGCCCCTGCGTGCCAACCTCCGCGGACAAACCCCTTACGGAGCACCCCAGCTGCACGTGCCGGTGGCGTTGAACGTCAACGAGAACACCCACCCGATCCCGCCCGCGGTCGCCGCCGACATCGCGGAGGCCCTGGCCGAGGCGATCCTCACCGTCAACCGGTACCCCGACCGGGAATTCAGCCCGCTGCGCGACGCCCTCGCGGGCTACCTCGGTCACGGTCTCACCCGCGACAACATCTGGGCCGCCAACGGTTCCAACGAGGTTCTGCAGCAGGTTCTGCAGGCCTTCGGCGGGCCGGGCCGGTCGCTGCTCGGCTACGCGCCGACCTACTCGATGTACTCGATCCTCGCCTCCGGCACCGATACCCGCTGGATCCCCGGCGGCCGCGACGCCGACTACGAACTTTCGCCGGAGACCGCCGCCCGCTGGGTGGAGGAAACCTCGCCCGACATCGTCTTCCTCTGCTCACCGAACAACCCGACCGGCACCCCGTTGTCGCTGGAGACCATCGCGGCCGTCTACGACGCCACCCCCGGCATCGTTGTCGTCGACGAGGCCTACGCCGAGTTCGCACCGGACGGCACCGACAGCGCCCTCACCCTGCTGCCCGGCCGGGAGCGCCTGCTCGTGTCCCGGACCATGAGCAAGGCCTTCGCTTTCGCCGGCGTGCGGCTGGGCTACCTGGCCGCCGACCCGGCTGTCACGGATGCGCTACGCCTGGTCCGGCTGCCCTACCACCTGTCCGCCCTCACCCAGGCGGCGGCCATGGCCGCGCTCGCCCACACCGGTGAGATGCTCGCCATGGTCGACGACATCCGGGTGCAACGCGATCGCCTGGTGACCGAACTGACGAACCTCGGCTTCAGCCCACTGCGCAGCGGAAGCAACTTCGTGTTGTTCGGCGGAGTCTCCGACCCGCACGCGATCTTCCAAGCGCTCCTGTCCGAAGGCATCCTGATCCGCGACGTCGGTATCCCCGGCCACCTCCGGGTCTCGGCCGGCACCGAAGCCGAGACGAGCGCGTTCCTGGCCGCCATCGCACGGCTCCGCCCGATAGCCGAATAAACTAACGCCATGAGCAACGTCACGCCCTCGCCTCGCCGTGCCCACCTGCAGCGCGAAACGAGCGAATCGAGCATCGACCTCTCGATCAACCTCGACGGCACCGGGGTGAGCGACATCCACACCAGCGTGCCGTTCTACGACCACCTGCTCACGGCGTTCGCGAAGCACTCGCTGACCGATCTCACCGTGCACGCCAAGGGCGACATCGAGATCGATGTGCACCACACCGTCGAGGACATCGGCATCGTCCTGGGCCAGGCCATCAAGCAGGCCCTCGGTGACAAGGCCGGCATCTCCCGATACGGCGACGCCCTGGTGCCGCTGGACGAAGCCCTCGTGCAGGCCGTCGTGGACATCTCCGGTCGGCCGTACCTCGTGCACACCGGCGAGCCCGCCGGATTCGAATTCCACCTCATCGGCGGGCACTTCACCGGCTCGATGGTGCGGCACGTTTTCGAGGCCATCTCCTTCAACGCCGCGTTGACCGTGCACGTCACCGTCCTCGGCGGCCGCGACCCCCACCACATCGCCGAAGCCGAGTTCAAGGCCTTCGCCCGAGCCTTCCGCCAGGCCAAGGCCTACGACCCGCTGGTCTCCGGCATCCCGTCCACCAAGGGCGCACTGTGACCTCGGTCGTCGTCCTGGACTACGGCACGGGCAATGTGCACTCGGCCGTCAAGGCGCTCGAACTCGCCGGCGCCGACGTCACCCTCACCGGCGACCGCAAGCTCGCGCTCGAGGCCGACGGACTCCTGGTCCCCGGCGTCGGCGCGTTCAGCGCCGTGATGGCGGCGCTGAACGACGCCCACGGCGGCGACATCATCGACAAGCGCCTCTCCGGCGGGCGGCCGGTGATGGGCATCTGCGTGGGCATGCAGGTCATGTTCGAACACGGCGTCGAGCGCGGCATCGACACCGCGGGCCTCGGCGAGTGGCCGGGAACCGTCACCGCCCTGCCGGCACCGGTACTGCCGCACATGGGCTGGAACACCGTCACGCCCGACCCCGACACCGTGCTGTTCCGCGGGCTGGAAGAGGAACGGTTCTACTTCGTGCACTCCTATGCCGCCCAGGAATGGAGCCTCGACGTGATGCCGCCCTTCCCGGTTCCCCGCCTCACCTGGGCCGAGCACGGCGCCCCGTTCCTCGCCGCCGTGGAGAACGGTCCGTTGTCGGCCACCCAGTTCCACCCCGAGAAGAGCGGCGACGCGGGCATCCGGCTGCTGAAGAACTGGCTCGGCACGCTCCGCGACTAGACATTCCCCCGTCGGTCGCTCCATCGCGGCCGCACCAACACGAAAAGGTCACCACAGCACATCATGAGCGAGTTCAACAAGACCCCGAAGCTGGTCCTCCTGCCCGCCGTCGACGTCGCCGACGGCAAGGCCGTCCGTCTCACCCAGGGTGAGGCCGGTACCGAGACCAACTACGGCGACCCGATGGATGCCGCCCTCGACTGGGCGAACCAGGGCGCGGAGTGGATCCACCTCGTCGACCTCGACGCCGCATTCGGGCGCGGTAACAACACCGCTGTGCTCAAGAAGGTCATCAAGCAGCTCCGCGGCGTGAATGTGGAGCTCTCCGGCGGCATCCGCGACGACAAGTCGCTCGAAGCGGCGCTGAACACCGGCGTCAAGCGAATCAACCTGGGCACCGCCGCACTGGAGAACCCCGAGTGGGCCGCCAGCGTGATCGCCCAGTACGGCGACGCCATCGCGGTGGGACTGGATGTGCGCGGCACCACCCTTGCCGCCCGCGGCTGGACCAAGGACGGCGGCGACCTGTGGCAGGTGCTGGAGCGCCTCGAAGAGGCCCGCTGCACCCGCTACGTCGTCACCGACGTCACCAAGGACGGCACCCTCAAGGGACCGAACATCGAACTGCTGCGCGAAGTGATGGAGCGCACCCACCGCCCCGTGATCGCCTCCGGAGGTATCTCAAGCCTCGACGACATCGCCGCGCTGCGCGAACTGGTACCCCTCGGCCTGGAAGGCGCGATCGTGGGCAAGGCCCTCTACGCGGGCGCCTTCACCCTCGCCGAGGCGCTGGATGTCTCCGGCGCGTAACCTCGGCTCGACCGGTCGGCCTGACCCCGCCGGCGGCTCCGCCGGTGGGGCTGCCGGCGACACGTCCGCGGATTCGGCCGGCCAGCCCTGGGCGAACCGGTCGCTGGAGGACACCGCGTTCGCCGACGACGACGGCCTCGCGCCGCCCGCCCTGCTGCGCGCGCTCCGCCGCTTCCAGGCCCGCGAGACCGGCGAGGAGGACGTCGTCGACGCCTTCCGTTCGGCGCGCCTGCTTATCCCTCTGGTCACCGCCCTCGGCGCGGATGAGGCCGGCACCGTTTCAGACGGAGCCGCCGGCCCGCACGGGCTGCGGGTGGACAAGACCCAGGAACTGTCGATCATCACCGTGGCCGGCCCGGACGGCCGCGCGGTGCTCCCGGTGTTCTCCTCGGCCGCGGCCATGCACCAGTGGAACGCCCAGGCGCGCCCGGTGCCCGCCGACGCCGTGCGGGTGGCACTGGCGGCGGCCCAGGAGAGCACCGACCTCGTGGTGCTCGACCCCACCGCCGACACCGAGTTCGCGGTGCGCCGACCGGCGCTCTGGGCGATCGCCCAGGGCGCGCCCTGGACCCCCAGCTACGCCAGCCGCTCCGTCGCCGTGGCGTTCGAGGAGTCCATCGCGACCGAGCTGTCAGTGCTCTCCGTGAGCCTGACCGCGGGCGACCCGCAGTCCCGGCTGGCGGGGCCCGAACTGATCGTGCGCCTCGAACTCGTCGACGGGCTCAGCCGTGCCCTCCTGGACGCCACCCTGGCCCGCCTCGCGGCGCGCTGGGCGGCCAACGATGTGATCGCCACCGGGGTGGACTCCCTGCGGGTGCAGCTCGTCGCCTCGGCCTGACCCTCCACGCCCGCCGGCCGCCCGGCCCATCCGTCACCCGCAGAAACAACTGTTGCCCAAGCGGACATGTGCGCCCCTTGGGTTCAGGGGGTCGTTGCAACACCTGATTGATTGAGGTGTTGGTTATGGGTGGTCGTGTTGGGTTTCCGCGTGAGGTTCGTCGTCGG